>CAMCXW010000016.1 GCA_945883625.1 Spirosoma fluviale | reverse complement strand
AAAGACGGTGGCATGCGTTGGGATGGCGTTCACTACAATTTTGCCGCGTTAGAAATCGCCGCCATCCAGTGGAAAGAAGTTCTTACACCTTTATTCTTCCAGGTCTCCAAGCCATTTACTCCTTCGAATTAATCTCACAAGCTTCCTTTCCGTTGAAAAAGTACCGATGTTTGGCGACGAAATCATACATGTGATCCAAAAGCTTTACCGGAAGTAAAAAAACAAGCCTTAATGGCAAAAATGGCCATTTTGCATGCTTGAGTACCTCCGCAATCGCCGCAGATTTGATATACAATCGACCGTTTGTAACCACCTGAACCGTAGCTAACGACCACCGAGAATCTGGGATTTTTTCTTGATAGGACTTACATAGCGCCGTGGATTGCGGATAAATAGCCAACTCCTCAGCTGAAATCCGACGAAGGATACCACTGGCCCATTGACAAAAACCACAATCCCCATCAATAAAAACGACTAACGAATTAGCTCCACCCATCCTTTCAATGATTTCGATTTCTTCGATTCATCCACTACTTCAAACTTTACCTCACATGTGTAAAAATATGATCCCGGTGGCACATCCCGACCATTCAATCCTTTACCATTCCAACCAAAACCAAGTAATGGTCCATCGTAGTTGTAAACGACTTGACCGAATCGGTCAACTATTGTACAAGTGACTTGGTTGACAAAACTTGGGCATCGCATAGGTAAGAACAGATCATTTTTTTGATCTCCATTGGGACTAAATAAATTAGGCAAATCAAATGCAGGACAATTATCTTGACAAACCGTATTACTCTTCGCACTTTCTTTCCCATCAAAATTGACTGCGGTCACATAATAACAGCCCACAAATGAACTTGACTGACTATGTAAAAAAGATAAACCCTTTTTCTCCCCCACAAACCCATACTTCCCATCCACCGTCTTTGAAAAATAAACCCGATAAAAATCAATTTGAGGATCACACAAATTTGTCACAGTAGGCGTCCACGTTAACGTATTTGTAAAACTAGTTGGCAAACAATCACCACCCGGCGAATCACATGGATTAGACCCTATTTTCAGCACAGGAGGGCAAGGATTAAGTTCAATAAATGATTTTATTGCTAGCGATTGAGACGCATTAACGAGCCCTTTAGCCCATGTAGGACGAGCGTATTCGCCAACAGTCTCAACAAAATAAGTATAGGTTGAATCTGGTAAAATCGCTACATCAAATTTCCCATCTGTTGTCACAAAATCCACACCTAAATCCGTGTACTGAAACGTAGCTGGGTCACCTACCGAGATCTCATTAATTTGATTGAAAACTCCGTTGCCACGAGCGCGGTAAATGCGATGTACCTGAAAACTATTATTCCAAGGCACATTGGCTTCCCAACTTAATTTAATGGTCTTTCCCGCAGCCACTCCTTGTAAACGAACCGAACTCGCGGGAGTGGGCGAATCCAACAACTCTAATTTTTGATTTTTAACATAAAATACATCCACTTGATATCGATAACCCCGTTCCAAGGTATTCAATCCCTTATCCACAAAAACGGTATCGGTTATCGGCGAGCCCACTGATTTGAATTCAACAGCTGAAATACTTTCTGCACGCTTTAGCTGATATTGATATGGACCTGGAAATGAAAGTGTGTCTAAATTTAGCGGTTTCGACCACCGAACACTTATTTCACCCTGTGTCTTTGATGTTTTCAATACGGATACTTGCGTCATTACAGGCGCTGCAGTAGCAATCAACGCGCATACACCCGAAGACATCGGACTGAAGTCCTCTAACCCTTTTGAATTTGTAAATGCAACGACAATGACATACGTATAATTGGTATTCTTCTGAAGTGACTTATCCTCAAAACTAGTTTCAGTAGCCTTTAAACGTCCAATCTCCACAAAACCAGGTAATGTCATTCCCGTTCCACAGGACTTATTGACAACCGTAACACAAGGCCCTGATTTTCGATAAATAATCAATGAGGTATTTGGCAATAAACAGGTATATGGAGTCCAAGACAATGTAGCACTGGAAGTTCCAGTGACCACTTTTAATCCTTGAACCACAGGCGCCAAAACACGTATTTTCCATATTTTACTATCAACTAATTTGATGGCATTTCCAATGGCCGTTGGCGGATTATCTTCAACTTTAAACAAAACATCATACGGCTCCTTGCGGATATGTTGGCACGCCGTCTGCCACGAAAACGTCGCCCTTGCAGGTGATGTTTGCCTAGGAATCGAATTAAATGAGGCAAATGGTTGTAATACGGCATAAATTGGATCAACATTCGCATACACATTACCCGAACTAAAGATGGTCAATGGGTCGAGACGTCCAGTTTTGGAAGCCACATCATCTGCCGTTATCGTTTGAACAATGTTCGTTCCGGCTAACACACATACATCAGCGGGAACCGTTAACTTAGGTGCCCTGTTATCCGCATCCTTCACTTCGATTTGCATATCGCGAACAGTTTCGGAGATTTTAACCCCATTTCGCCATTCTTCAACTATAAATGCACAGTTATAAAGTCCAAGTTCTTGTGGAGTGTCCCACACTAAATCACCCGTAAGCGGATTTATATCAAAACTAGATTTGACTGAAGATACCTCGTTTGGCTGCCTAAAATTAGGTGTTGTAATCCCACGACTAACAGAATTACACGTTTCGCTTTCACCAGTCTTTGAGACAGACAATCGGTAAGCTAAACTGTCACCCTCAGCATCGACCGCATTCGCATTATGAATGAATTTTTGACCAACAATGGCCGTGAGGTCAACAGCTGGATTTAACAGTAAAGGCGTGGAATTTAAACCAAGTCCGGAATTAATGGAGAAACTTGTCTCCACATAAAAAGCAACATCAACAGATCTTGTCATGTTCCGAACGCCATCATTCCGATTTGGGATAGCTGCGGAAACACGGTAAACGAGCGAGGGTGCGGGATACGTATATTCAATCTTGTAAATGTTCTTCAATGTCCCATTACCCAAATTTATGGGTGTCCCACAGCAACGTTTAGCCTTAAAAATACCCGAACCATCCCCGAAACAAAAGTTGACCTCTTCCTGCTGATCATTCGCAGCATTACTTTCTGTATAGGTGGTTAAGGTAAACTCATAGGTCAGCGTTTTATCCGATATACGTTTAACTGTGATCTCCCCACCCTTAAGGTGCGTAGCTAGTAAGGGGCTGCCCGAAATGAAGAACAAAAAGAAGAAAAAAATATATTTCCGCATAAAACAAATGAGAAGATGAGCAAGTTAACAAGGCGAAATTTAATAATTAAAAAAAATAGATTTTTTAAGCGATTAATTTGATTGAGAAGCGATTGGAATGTAGTTTTGAAGGCTAAAATTCAGCAGCATTGTTGAAATCAACAATCGCTTTGATTGTTTTTACTTAAATCTAACAACCTTATTTATGGCTTGGCTAGCAAAATCACTTAATTCTTCACTAGGCAAAAAGCTCATCATGGCCATCACCGGCCTATTTTTGATCAGTTTCCTACTTGTACATTGCGGTTTAAATGCAACGATTTTCTTGAATGATGGGGGTGCCGCATTTAACGAAGGGGCCGAATTTATGGCACATAACCCGATTATACGAACGATGGAAATTGTTTTATTTGGCGGTTTATTGCTACACATTTTTGATGGCCTTCGTCTTTGGCTAGCTAATAAAAAGAAACGTCCCGTAGCCTATGCGGTTGTAGATGGAGCAGCCAATAGTAAATGGTATTCGCGATCAATGGGTTTGTTGGGGACATTATTATTGATATTTCTTATCGTACACTTAAGACATTTCTGGTATTTCTCCCGTTTGACAAATGACTTAACTGAAACACATACCCTATATAATGAAATGCAAATAGTATTTCAAAGTCCAATCGTTGTGCTCATTTATGTATTAGGTTGCATTTCCTTAGGCTATCATTTATTGCACGGTTTTCAAAGCGCATTCCAAACGATGGGATGGAATCACCCTAAGTACACACCTACAATTAAGACCATTGGCGCAATCTATTCCATTATAATTGCCGCATTATTTGCTGCGATGCCAATCGCCTTCTATTTTAATTTGATTCAATAATTCCTCAGCCGATACGATTATGACAAAATTAGATGCTAAAATTCCAGAAGGTTCGCTGGCTGAAAAATGGACCAAGTACCGCTCAAGCGTGCCATTAGTTAATCCTGCCAACAAACGTTCGTTAGAAATCGTCATTGTTGGTTCAGGTTTGGCCGGTGCATCTGCCGCAGCCTCGTTAGCTGAACTAGGATATAAAGTAAAAGTATTTTGCTTCCAAGATTCTCCACGCCGTGCGCACTCAATTGCAGCACAAGGAGGTATTAATGCAGCAAAGAACTACCAAAATGACGGGGACTCCATTTACCGCTTATTCTACGATACCATCAAAGGCGGCGACTACCGCTCTCGAGAAGCAAACGTTCACCGTTTAGCAGAAGTGTCTGGTAGTATTATAGATCAATGTGTCGCACAAGGTGTACCATTTGCACGTGAATACGGCGGATTGCTTTCTAACCGTTCTTTCGGTGGAACGCAAGTTCAACGGACATTTTACGCGGCTGGGCAAACTGGGCAGCAATTGTTATTAGGTGCTTATTCTTCCTTGCAACGCCAAGTGGGCATGGGTAACGTTAAAATGTATACACGCCACGAAATGCTTGATGTCGTAACTATCGACGGGAAAGCGCGTGGTATTATCGCGCGTGATTCCGTTACAGGTGCATTGGAGCGTCATTTCGGACATGCGGTATTGCTTTGTACGGGCGGTTATGGAAACGTTTTCTACTTATCTACCAATGCAATGGGATCCAACGTAACAGCCGCTTGGAAAGCGCACAAAAAAGGTGCTTTCATTGCAAATCCATGTTACACTCAGATTCACCCAACTTGTATACCAGTTTCAGGTGATCACCAATCGAAGTTAACTTTGATGTCGGAGTCACTTCGTAACGACGGCCGTATTTGGGTTCCTAAAAAGGAAAACGATACCCGTAAAGCCAATGAGATTCCAGAAGAAGAAAGAGATTATTATTTAGAGCGTCGTTATCCTGCATTCGGAAACCTAGTGCCTCGTGACATTGCATCACGTGCAGCCAAAGAGCGTTGTGATGCGGGTTTTGGAGTAGGCGCATCTAAAATGGCTGTTTACTTAGACTATGCTGCGGCGATTATTCGCTACGGCCAAGGAGAGGCTAACAAACATAACATGCAAAATCCATCATATGAAGAAATTCAAGCAATGGGTAAAGCAGTTGTTAAAGAGAAATATGGCAACTTGTTTGACATGTACAAGCAAATTACCGGCGAAGATCCTTATGAGGTGCCTATGCGTATTTATCCAGCAGTTCACTACACAATGGGTGGACTTTGGGTCGATTATAACTTAATGACAACAGTGCCAGGTTTATATGCGCTGGGCGAAGCCAACTTTTCTGATCACGGAGCCAATCGATTAGGAGCTTCTGCTTTAATGCAAGGATTAGCAGATGGCTATTTCGTGATTCCATACACGATTGGTGCTTATTTGGCATCCGAAATTCGTACGCCGGCCATGTCAACTGATTCAGCGCCGTTTGTGGCAGCTGAAAAAGAAGTACGTGAACGTCTAGAAACCTTGATGAACATCAAAGGAAATAAACCCGTTGATTATTTCCACAAGCGTTTAGGAAAAATCATGTGGGACGAATGCGGAATGGCACGTAGCGAAAAAGGCCTAAAAGCATCTATTAAAGAGATTCAAGCCCTACAGAAAGAATTCTGGTCGGACGTCAAAATCCCTGGTGAAATCGATAATTTAAACCCTGAATTAGAGAAAGCGGGTCGTGTGGCCGACTTCCTTGAATTAGGCGAGTTAATGTGTATTGATGCCTTAGATCGCAACGAGAGTTGTGGAGGTCACTTCCGTACGGAATATCAAACAGAAGACGGGGAAGCCCTTCGTGATGACAAGAACTACGCCTATGTAGCTGCTTGGGAATACGAAAAACAATCGACTTTCAAACTTCACAAAGAAGAATTGAAATACGAAAACATCAAAATTGCTCAAAGATCTTATAAATAATTCGATACAATGGAAGGAAATTTAAACCTGACACTCAAAATTTGGAGACAAAAAAATGCACGCGTAGCTGGTAAATTTGAAACATACCAGGTAAGCGGCATCTCCACAGATATGTCATTTTTGGAAATGATTGACGTGTTAAACAACCGATTAATCGAAGAAGGAGATGATCCGGTGGCTTTTGATCATGATTGTAGAGAAGGTATATGCGGTATGTGCTCGATGTACATAAATGGCCGACCACACGGACCTAACCGCGGTGTAACTACTTGCCAATTGCACATGCGCTCTTTTAAAGACGGACAAACAATCACAGTGGAACCTTGGAGATCAAGTGCATTCCCTGTCATTAAAGATTTAGTTGTTAATCGTTCAGCTTTTGATCGCATTATTGCAGCTGGTGGCTTCGTTTCCGTAAATACGGGAAATGCACAAGATGCCAACTCCTTACCTATACCAAAAGAAAATGCAGATCAAGCTTTTGCTGCGGCGGCTTGTATTGGCTGCGGCGCATGCGTAGCAGCATGTAAAAATGCTTCGGCGATGCTATTTACTTCAGCTAAAATTTCACAATTAGCTTTATTGCCGCAAGGACAAGTAGAGGCAGGAAAAAGAGCTGAGGCAATGGTTGCACAAATGGATGAGGAAGGATTTGGTGCATGTTCCAACACCGGTGCATGCGAAGCTGAGTGTCCAAAAGGCATTTCGCTAGAAAATATCGCGCGTATGAATCGTGAATATTTTTCATCAACTTTCAGTTCCAAATAATCTACATATAACGGCCCTTGAACGAAATTTCAAGGGCTTTTTGCGCCCTTGTTTTTAGAACCTACACATGCTCGATCTGCCCAAAACAAACCATCACTCGGGTGGATTGAAATTATTTGTGGCTCCATGTTTTCGGGTAAAACGGAGGAACTAATCCGCCGCCTAAAACGGGCTAAAATCGCAAAATTACGGGTAGAAATCTTTAAACCAGCTTCAGATACGCGGTATCATGATGAAGACATTGTCTCTCATAATCAAAATTCCATTCGCTCTACTCCCGTTCTTAGTGCAAGTGAAATCCTACTACTAGCTGGAGATTGCGATGTCGTCGGCCTTGATGAAGTACAATTTTTTGATGATTCCATTATTGAAGTAGCTAATTCCTTAGCTAATCAAGGTAAGCGTGTTGTCATTGCAGGTTTGGATATGGACTTTAAAGGTATTCCATTTGGTCCTATGCCTCATTTAATGGCCATCGCAGAATATGTGACTAAAGTACATGCGGTTTGCGTTCAATGTGGAGACGTCGCAAATTACTCGTATAGGATTGTTGACAAAGAGGACACCGTACTTTTAGGAGAAACGGAATCCTATCAAGCGCGCTGCAGAGCCTGTTTTCAAGCCTCGATTTAAGTATGCCAAAGGACAAAAAAGACCCCTCCTTTCGGAAATTAATGCAGCGACTAGTCGCTAGAAAACCTAAGAATTTAGATCAACAATTTTTCCAGGCGCACACGGAAGTTTTCAAGAAAACAGATTGCTTGACTTGTGGCAACTGCTGCCGAACGACAAGTCCCATGTGGAATGAAACGGACATTCAACGGGTTTCACATCTTTTTAAAATGAAGACATCCGCATTTTTGGATGAATATTTAGTTCAGGATTCCGATGGAGATTGGGTTTACCCGGCAGCTCCTTGTCCATTTTTAGATCTTGCAGACAACAAATGTGGGATCTACGATCACCGCCCCAAAGCGTGCCGAGAATATCCACATACGGATCGCAAGAATATCATGGGGATTTTGTCTTTAACGCAAAAGAATGCCCTCATCTGCCCTGCCGTTACTCAAATACTAGAAAAAATCGAGCTAATTTACCCTTGAGCCACTTTTGATTTGAAATTCACGGCAAAATTCGACAATTTCGTAACTCAATAAATCAAAACTATGGCAGCAGTAGAATACTTAGGAATAGACGTAGGAGGTACCGGCGTTAAAATGGGAATCGTTCATTCGGACACCGGCCAAATCAACAGTTTTCAAAGTTATGATACAGCGACCTGGAGAGAATCAAATCACTTTTTAGAGCGTTTGGCAGATGCGATTGCATTGCAATTGTACCAACATAAAAACGTTAAAAAAATAGGTATCGGACTACCTGGTATCCTAACTAAAAACCGTCGGACATTAATTGAAATCACCGCAATACCTGAAATCGATGGATCTCCCATGATTGATATGTTGGAGAAAAGATTCCCAGAGCATCAATTTTTTATGGAAAATGATGCTAATGCGGCTGCTTTAGGTGAATTTTACTTCTCCCCAGATAAGGCGCTTATGCCAGAGGACTTTGTATTTATTACCTTAGGAACAGGTGTGGGTGGCGCAGCAGTAATTGATCGTAAAATATTCTTAGGAGGTGATGGCAATGCCATGGAACCTGGACATGTACCCTCTAAAAATGGGAAGGTATTAGAACGAAACGTAGGAAAAAAAGAAATATTGCAATTGGCAACTGAAATGCGCGCTTCCTATACAGGCAAAACATTATTGACCTCAGACGGAACAATTTCAACTACGGCTTTGGTCGTGGCCGCGGAAGAAGGGGATGAATTAGCCTTAGCCATTTGGAACCAAATAGGAACCCTTTTAGGCGATATGCTCGTTTCTTTAATTCGAATTTTAGACATCAAAAACATATTTATTGGCGGTGGTTTATCGGCATCATATGATTTCATTTTACCAAGTATGGAGAAGCAACTAAACTACTGGCTTACACCTGCCTACCTAGAAAAGTTGACGATAAAAAAGGCGCTATTAGGGAATGATGCGGGCTTATTAGGTGCAGCATCACTTTGTTTTTAATTGAAAGAGCTACTTTCAATTGAAAATTTTCCAAAAAGAATTAGTTGATTTATATTATATATTTTTAAAGTGCAAAATGGAATAAAATTTGTTTGATATTGTAACATTTAATTCTAATCTTTGCAACGTTTTTGAACCCCAAAATTTTTATAAAATGTCAGATATTGCAGAAAAAGTTAAGAGCATCATCGTTGAGAAGTTAGGTGTAGAAGCATCAGAAGTTACTCCTGAGGCATCTTTCACAAACGATTTGGGAGCTGACTCCTTAGACACGGTAGAATTGATCATGGAATTTGAAAAAGAATTCAATGTTTCTATCCCAGATGACCAAGCTGAAAACATCCAGACAGTAGCTCAAGCAGTTACTTATTTGGAAGAAAACGCAAAGTAATCGATTTACGATAAAAAATGATGTCAATTGGTACATGGTAATTCCTTCGGATATATTCCTAGGTTAATGCCCTTTACTAATTGACATTTTTTATTGCAACAAATCTAGTTATACCAAATTATGGAGTTAAAACGTGTAGTAGTAACGGGCCTAGGGGCTCTAACACCGATTGGAAATACGGTAGATACATTTTGGGAAGGCTTAGCTGCCGGAAAAAGTGGTTGTGCTCCTATCACCCGATTTGATGCTGAAAAATTCAAGACTCGTTTTGCTTGTGAATTAAAAGACTTCAAGGTAGAAGACTACATCAATACCAAAGAAGCTAGAAAAATGGATCCATTCACGCAGTATGCGGTGATTGCGGCAGATGAAGCAATTGCAGACGCTGCATTTGATATGGAAACTTTAAATAAAAATAAAGTAGGCGTCATTTGGGGATCAGGGATTGGTGGACTTAAAACCTTTGAGGACGAAATGATTTATTTCGGACAAGGAGATGGGACACCAAAAATCAATCCATTCTTCATTCCTAAAATGATTGCAGACTCTAGTTCAGGCCAAATTTCCATTCGTAATGGATTTCGTGGACCTAACTATGTAACTGTTTCTGCCTGTTCATCCGCAAACAACGCTATTATTGATGCATTTAATTACATCCGAACAGGACGTATAAACGTTTGTGTCACAGGAGGTTCCGAGGCACCAGTAACAATTGCGTCTGTTGGTGGATTTACTGCCATGCACGCGATGTCTACGCGTAATGACGATCCAACTACCGCTTCACGTCCATATGATGTTGACCGTGATGGTTTTGTCGTTGGCGAAGGAGCAGGCGCACTGATTTTAGAAGAGTATGAGCATGCCAAAGCACGTGGTGCTAAAATTTACGCAGAATTAATTGGCGGAGGATTTTCATCTGATGCCCATCATATCACAGCCCCACATCCAGATGGATACGGTGCCTTATTATCGATGATTGACGCGTTGGATGATGCTCAAATCAAACCAGAAGAAGTAGATTACATTAATACGCACGGAACATCTACTCCAATTGGTGATCCACAAGAGATCAAAGCGATCGTAGATTGCTTTGGGGAACATGCCTATACGTTATCGATTTCATCTACCAAATCCATGACTGGCCATTTATTAGGTGGAGCTGGAGCCGTGGAAGCTGTTGCTTCCGTATTAGCGATTAAACATCAGTTTGTACCGCCAACGATCAACGTGTTTAATCGTGATCCTGAAATTGACCAGCGCATCGATTTGACAGAAAATGTAGGAAAATCGCGTGAAATCAATGTTGCTTTAAGTAATGGCTTTGGATTTGGAGGACATAATGCGACCGTTATCTTTAGAAAAATCTAATTTATGACGATTTTTTCATCGTTCTCGTTGTTCTTTCAAAAACCCAAAGACGAACGCGAAAAGCATTTATATAAATCAGTCAAACATTTGATTGGGGCCAGTCCCAAGAATTTGAATTTATACCGACTGGCATTTTTACACGCCTCGGCCTCAAAAGAATCTGTTGCTAAATCATACAAAGAGTCAAATGAACGCCTTGAATTTTTAGGCGACTCCGTACTTGGCATGATTACAGCCAGTTATCTATTCCAAAAATTCCCCTTTAAAGACGAAGGATTCTTAACGGAAATACGCTCACGTATGGTAAGTAGAGAATCGTTAAATGTGCTTGGCCGCAAATTGGGTTTAGAAGAAGTTATCGAATACGAAAGCTTAAAGCGTAGTTCCCTTTCACGTTCAAGTATGCACGGCGATGCATTAGAGGCATTTATTGGTGCTGTTTACCTAGATAAAGGATTTGCATTTACGCAAAAATTCATCATCAAAAAGATTTTGACCCAATATTTTGATTTAGATACAGTCGTTCAAAATAATCCCAATTTTAAATCGTTACTCATCGAGTGGGCTCAAAAAGAAGGTAAAAAAATACAATTTACCTTGGATGAAGAAGGAACACACCACGACAAAGAATTTACTGCGCTCGTTTTACTTGAAGGAGAAAAAATCAGTAGCGGCAAAGGATATTCAAAGAAAAAAGCAGAACAAAATGCAGCCATGAAAGCCTGCGAAGCCTTAGCTATCAAATAACGTTACCTATGCAAACGCCCACTATTTTTCTTCACTACTACAACAGCGACGAAACGGCTGTCTCTTTTCTGGAAATCATGCAATCTGATGTTGCACCTGAAATATTAACAGTCATTCAAGAAGAATTAGTACATCAGTTATCGGGCGCTGATTTGGCTGAAAAATTACCGAATTTCGACTGGCAAAATGCCCGCATGCAAGAAAAATGGCAGTCGGCAGTGAACCTACTCCTACCCCATGTCCTTTTACCAAACTTCATTTGGCAAGGATGGATTGACTCGCTGGGCCAACAATCCCCCGTTACCCAATCAGAAGTACCAAGCTTTGCTGAATTACTAAACTCTGAGGTATATTATGCTTCACCGATTGATTCACTTCCAGATATTGAAGAGAAAGACATAAGCGTAAACCAAGCAGAAACGATTCCTGATTATTTCGAAGCAAACGATGAGCTTCCTGAAATCATTCTTCCAATAGAGCAAGTAGAAGAACCTGAAATTACAGAGGCGCCAATCGAACTGGAAAAATCGAAATCCATCAATGAAATCCATGCGGAATCGAGTGAAGAAAAAGTAATAGACACCATTCAAGTGACAGACCCGTCATTAAAAAATATGGTGGAGATCAACATGACAAATTCCCTTTGGGAGAGTATTTCCCTTTTTCAAAAATTGAATTTCATTCAAGACTTGTTTAATGGAAATGCAGATGAATTCCAACGACTCATTGAATTTGTCGACTCAGATGCTACTGCAACTCAGTGGAAATCAGAAATTGAGAGTCGGTTCGGTCAATACTTACATCCAGAAAATGAAGATACGTGGAACGAATTCTACATTCTAGTTGACCGAAAATTCAATTAGTTGATTTTCATTATCAGTTTTTTACCCTCAATTTCAATACGTATCTCCTAGTTTCGTAAAAACTAGTTCGTGAGGTATTGTATTGTATTACTCTTCTTTTCTTTTGGCGCCCGTGCGCAAACGCAAGTCCATGACGCAGTACGCGAAGTGGAGGAAACACGCCTACAATTCTTCCAACAAAATCCATTTGACATTAACTTCGTGACATCAGAGGAGCTGCAAGGCTTACATCTCTTTTCAGAAAGTCAATTACAGTCGTTTTGGGCTTATCGGAATTTCCACGGGCCATTTATATCCATGCACGAACTACAGATTATTGCGGGGTGGGACCTAGAAACACTGCAAAAAACAGTAGGAATACTTATATGTGAAACCCCACAAAAAAAATGGTATCAGGGCGAGCAAGTAAGCCAACAACTCCTCGTGAAATTCGAACGAATGCTTGAAGAAAAAGTGGGATTTAGTCCACCCACCGCAAGAAGCAAAATCAGATATGTCGGAAATCCTTGGGCACAAAACATTCGTTATCGAGGTAAACTAAATCGTACTTTTCGAGCTGGATTCACGCTACAAAAAGATGCGGGAGAATCTGATTTAACTAATTTTAAAAGTTTTTACTTGGAGGTCAAGCCCCAAAAATGGGTGGATAAATTAATCTTAGGCGACTTCATCAATCAATGGGGACAAGGGCTAATCCAATCTGGCGGTTTTTCCCTTGGAAAGACCTATGAAAGTATTCGTGCCACCCAAAAATTCAATTTAGGCGGTCTCCCCTATTCATCTAGCGGAGAATCCGCTTTTTACCGAGGCATGAATCTTCAAGCACATTGGGGACCCGTCACTTTTGCCATATTTCAATCAACTAGATATCTAGATGCATCCATATCCAAAGACAGTTTAAACCGTCCATTTTACCGGAGTATAGATGTGGACGGAAATCACCGAACAAGTACCGAATTAAATAACAAATCGAGCCTTTCTCAATACGCTTGGGGCTTCCAAGCGTTAGTTCCTATTGCACAAGGCTACGTCAGTTTTTCTTCCACACAACATCGATGGGACATTCCAAAGCGCAATACACAAATTTACAATCAAACAGAATGGCAAGGGGACCAGTTGACAAATTATGCAATCGCTCATCATATCCCTTGGAAAAATGTATTTCTGGCTGGTGAATTCGCATCAACTAATTCGAATGCCTTTGCATGTATTGAATCGATTGCATTTCCCATTTCTCAAAAACTAGATTTTTCCGCTTTGCTTCGATATTATGGCGCAGGATATTTTAGTCCAATGGCTCAATCGCTTGGGGAAGGTTCGCAAACAAAAAATGAAGTCGGCATATTCGTAGGAAACCAATTCCAAATTTCAAAATATCAACGACTCTCATCTTACATTGACTATTTCTATTTTCCTAAACGAAATTTTACGTATGCATTTAATGGTGCTTGGGGCGTTGAAATACTTACGCGATTTCAATGGGATCGTAAAAAAAAAGGTCACTATTTTTCACAGTTAAAATGGACCAATCAATCCACTGAGTCTAACCAACGAAAAAATCACTTACAAGCCAGTTTTGATCTTCATCGGGATCTAATTAGTCATGTCAAATGGCATAGCCGACTGATGCTCAGCTACCTAGTTTCTCCAGACCAAAATGAATTGGGTGCCATGTGGCTACATGACATTCAATATTCACATCGAAATTGGAAACTTCATACACGCATCGCTTGGGTACACACGCCGAGTTATGATACACGTTTATACGCATTTGAACCTACACTAGCCTATTCATTCAGCCTTCCTGCCTATTACGACCCTAGCATGCGAAATTTGGCTTTACTAAGTTATACACTCTCCAAACATTGGGAATTAGGCATAAAAATAGCCAGAACCCAATATTTCGAAAAAGAAACTAGTGGATCTGGCCTAGACTTAATACCAAAATCGCATAAAACAGATGTTGGCCTTCAACTCATTTATGGATATTAAACAATAGCTTCACGCACTTTCATTAATTTTTCGAGTAATCGCTCTAGTTGGTCCAACGGAAGCATATTAGCTCCATCTGACTTTGCGACTGCGGGATTTGGGTGAGTCTCAATAAAAATACCATCAGCACTCACGGCAATGGCCGCTTTAGCTATTGTTTCAATTAAGGCTGGTAGGCCACCCGTCACGCCATTCCCTTGATTGGGACGCTGTAACGAGTGTGTGCAATCCATTATAACAGGTACACCTAAGGAAGCCATTTCGGGCAGATTACGGTAATCAACTACTAAATCACCATAACCAAACGAATTCCCGCGGTCTGTTAGGTAAACAAGTGCATTGGGATTTTCATGGAGCACTTTTTCAACGGCAAATTTCATCGAAGCTCCCGACATAAATTGCCCTTTCTTTATATTGACAGCTTTACCGGTTTGGGCTGCGGCGGCCAACAAATCTGTTTGTCGGCATAAAAAAGCTGGAATTTGAAGTACATCCACATAAGCAGCTGCCATGGCCGCTTCGCCACTTTCGTGAATGTCAGTGACGGTAGGAATGTCGTAATGATCACCGACTGCTTTTAAAATTTCGAGTGCCTTAATATCCCCAATCCCTGTAAATGAATCGATTTTCGTTCGATTAGCCTTGCGATAGGAACCTTTAAAAATATAGGGAATCCCCATCGATTTGGTAATAACATGAATACGTTCAGCTATTTCAAAAGCTAAATCGTTACTTTCAATCGCACAGCTTCCTGCCATTAAAAAAAAGGGGCCTTTCCCTATGGAGGCTAAACTAGGTAACTGCATGTTAAATAATGTTTACTTCGGTCTCCAACGGCACACCAAATTTAGCTAATACGGACGCTTTTATTTGCTCCGATAATTCTTTAATCTCAACGCCTGTTGCTTGACCATAATTCACAAGTACCAAAGCTTGATTTACATGGACACCGGCATCACCTGAGCGGTAACCTTTCCACCCAGCTTGTTCAATACACCAGCCAGCTGGAAACTTTATATCCGTACTTTCCGGTACAGCATAATGCGGAATACCTGGAAAATCATGCTGCAATCGGATTGATTCGGCAGCTGAAACCGTAGGGTTTTTAAAAAAGCTCCCAGAATTACCTATGTCTTTTGGATCAGGCAATTTGCTTTTTCGGATCGAAATCACCGCATCAGCAACCTCGCGAATCCCTGGATTGACAATACCATTTGTAGTTAAAACATCTTTTATAGCGCCATACGAAATATGGAGTGTTGGCTTTTTGGCTAATTTAAAACATACAGAAGCGATCAAATAACGTCCTTTACCGGCATGTTTAAAATAACTTTCTCGGTAGCCAAATTGGCATGCCTCCGAATCAAATCGCTCAATGAGTAATGTTTCTAAATTTAGGGCTTCCAAATGATCAAATGTGTCTTTAATTTCTACCCCATAGGCGCCTATATTTTGCATGGGTGCTGCACCAACTGTACCTGGAATGAGCGATAAATTCTCAATACCTGCCCACTGGTGATCAACTGCATATTGAACAAAATCATGCCAATTAACACCTGAACCTGCACGAACCCACACAAAATCAGCTGATTCGTCAAGTACCTCAATTCCAGCAAACGAAATTTTAACAACTAAGGCATTCACATCCTGAGTCAACAGTAAATTACTTCCTCCACCTACAAACATGTGGTCAATATGCGCATATTTTTGTTCGTGAATTAACTGCACGTATTCTTGCAAATGATTGATTTCAACAAAATAGCGAGCTGATACATCAATCCCAAAGGTATTGTATTGCTTCAACGATACATTTTCTACGACAAACGGTGCCGAATAAACTTGAGGCATATTAGGTTAATTTCGTAGATAAAAATTCTTGTAAATCTGGAGTCTCCGTTTGAAGAATATTCGCTGAATTACCCTCCCAACACTTTTTACCATCCTTTAAAAAAATAATATACTCACCCATACGCATGACTGAATTCATATCATGAGAGATCACAATCGTAGTAATATTAAATTCTTTTGTAATTTCTTGGATTAGTAAATCAATTTTAACAGCCGTTAAAGGGTCTAATCCCGAATTAGGTTCATCGCAAAATAGGTATTTGGGATTCATGACGATAGCCCGAGCAATACCAACGCGTTTTTTCATTCCACCTGAAATATCTGAGGGCATTTGATGAGCAGATGCTTCTAAGCCGACGCGCTGCAAACATAACATGGCTTGTTTATTTTTTTCCTCAGGGGTTTGGGAAGTCAATATATCCAAGGGAAAACGAACATTTTCGAGAACAGTCTTGGAATCAAAAAGAGCCCCACCTTGAAATAAAACACCCATTTCACGCCTAATTTCCTTCACTTGATCTAGATCAGATTTGATAAAGTCTCGCCCGTCATACATGACAGCACCACGCTCAGGTGTTAAAATCCCAATCATACATTTTAAAAGAACTGACTTACCTGTACCGCTACCTCCAATCACCATATTAACTTTACCCTGTTTAAAAACAGCGCTAATGTCATCCAAAACTATGCGGCCATCAAATTCTTTATGAATATTTTTGATCTCAATCATGCCCAAAATTAGGGATTTTTTGCCAAATAATCGTTGGCAAAATAAGAGTCCCAAAAACTTATAAACTAATTTTACTTCTATCTTTACAAGCAAATTATTTGTACTATTGTGTTCTCTCAGAGACAAAACCTAAATCACTAACCTATGTTTTTTATATTTATCGGCGTTATTTTATTCATAGCAAGTCGCGCCATCGCAAACCCTAATTTAGTTTTCTCAAAGTATGCGAATTCTTTACGGATCGTCGCAATTGTTCTTTTTTTGTTAGGTATCTCAACCTCCGTAATCAAACAAGTGAACGCGGGGGAAGTTGGCGTACAAAGCATCTTTGGTAAAGTTCAAAATCAAACCTTAACAAGTGGATTAAATTTTGTCAATCCAATTGCCACAGTCACCATTTTTGATACCAAAACGCAAAACTATACGATGTCAGCAGTACACGATGAAGGAGATAAAAGCGGAGATGACGCCATTCGCGTATTAACGGCAGATGGACTTGAGGTAGTTGTAGACCTAACCATCCTATACCGCATTTTACCTTCAGAAACTCCACGCATTTTAAAAGAAATTGGAGAAGATTACCGTGACAAAATTGTTCGCCCAGTTACACGTACCATGATTCGTGACAATGCTGTCTATTATGATGCCGTGGGATTATATTCGTTAAAACGCAATGAATTCCAAAACAGAATTTATGCAGATATAGAAAAGAATTTCAAAAAGCGTGGACTAGTTCTTGAACAATTGCTAATTCGCAATATCAATTTACCTAACTCCGTTAAGCAAACGATCGAATCTAAAATTAATGCGGAGCAGGATGCTCAAAAGATGCAATTTGTCTTACAAAAAGAGAAGCAAGAAGCAGAACGTAAACGAGTAGAAGCGCAAGGTATCGCGGATTATCAGAAAATTCTTTCTACAGGTCTTAGCGACAAACAATTGCAATATGAAGCTATCATTGCTCAAAAAGAATTAGCTAAATCACCCAATACCAAGGTAATCATCATGGGAGGTGGAAAATCAACCCCAATCATACTTGGAAATAATTAACAAAAAAGCTCCTGATAGTCATCAGGAGCTTTTTTTATGATTTCAAAATGGTGTGACCCATCTTATCACGCTTGGTGGTTAAGTAAGCTTCATTGTGTGGATTTGAAGCAATTTCAATTGGGAGACTTTCAACAATCTCTAATCCATATCCCAGGAGTCCTGCCCGCTTTTTCGGATTATTCGAAATCAACCGAATCTTATGTACGCCCAAATCACGTAAAATTTGTGCCCCTACTCCATAATCACGCTCGTCCATTGCAAAGCCTAACTCCAAATTAGCTTCCACAGTATCCCTACCTAATTCTTGTAATTTATATGCTTTTAGTTTGTTCAACAAACCAATTCCCCGACCTTCTTGAAACATGTATAAAACAACGCCTTTACCCGCTTTTTCAACCATTTCCATGGCTTTATGGAGCTGACCACCGCAATCGCACCGACAAGACCCAAAGATATCACCAGTTACACACGAACTGTGTACACGAACTAATACTGGTTCATCTTTCTCCCAAGTACCTTTAATTAAAGCTAAATGTGTATCATCCGTATTTTTTTGCTTAAAAGCAATCAAATCAAAATGACCCCATTCAGTAGGCATATCGACGCCAATTTCACGCTGGATTAACGATTCTGTACTTAATCGATATTCAATTAAATCTTTGATGGTCACCAACTTAAGATTGAACTTATCCGCAATTGTGCGTAAATCAGGTAGGCGTGCCATGGAACCATCCTCATTTAGAATTTCAATTAAAACACCTGAGGGTTTAAATCCGGCTAATTTGGCAAAATCCATAGAAGCCTCCGTGTGCCCAGTTCGCCGCAAAACCCCTTCGGATTTACTTTTAAGCGGAAAAATATGACCCGGACGCCCTAAGTCGGTGGGCTGAGTATTGGGATCTACTAAAGCTCGAATCGTCTTTGATCGATCCTGCGCAGAAATCCCCGTCGTACATCCATTCCCTAATAAGTCCACAGATACCGTAAACGGAGTTTCGTGCGAAGTTGTATTTTGATCAACCATCATTTCGAGTCCCAACTCAGCACAACGCTCATTAGTCAACGAAACGCACATCAGTCCACGCGCCTCTCGAATCATGAAATTGACTATTTCTGGTGTAATTGCCTCAGAGGCGCAAATTAAATCACCCTCATTTTCCCGATTTTCATCATCAGCAACAATAATCATTTTGCCTTGACGAATATCCTCAATGGCATCCTCAATACGATCTAAACGTATACTTTCCTCTTGCATGAATTTGATTTTGAAACGAAAACACAAAGGTAATCAGAATTAGTTCCCATTTTCCTACCTTTGTCAGATAAAATATGCCTTAACAGCTATGCCGATTTTAGTTTCAAATTTAGGTAAAAAATATGGCCAACAATGGGCTGTACAAGGTTTGAATTTTCAAGCACAACCAGGAGAAATTATAGGATTCTTAGGGCCCAATGGTGCAGGAAAATCAAGTACCCTAAAAATGCTGGTTGGTTTGCTACCACCAACTGAAGGATCAGCACAAATTCAGGGAATTGAAATTCAATCAAATGAACTCGCTCTAAAAAAACAAATCGGCTATTTAGCTGAAAATAACCCAGTTTATCCCGAAATGTATGTCAAAGAATTTTTAGAGATTATCGGGAAATTACATGGATACACAAACAAAAATTGCCAAAAACGCATCCAAGAGGTCGTTGAACTAGTAGGTCTTTCCCGCGAACAGTCCAAAAAAATAGGCGAATTATCAAAAGGGTACCAACAGCGCGTCGGCATTGCTCAAGCTATTTTTCATAATCCCGACATCTTAATTCTAGATGAACCTACTAGCGGACTCGATCCAAATCAAATGGAGGAAATACGACATTTGATCCTTTCATTAAAATCAAACAAAACCATTTTATTTTCGAGTCACTTACTAAGTGAAGTAGAAAGTATTTGCGATCGAATTCTATTGATCAATCAGGGAAAATTAATGGCGGACTGTAGCATCAGCGAAGCGAATGCATACCCTGGAGGCTTAACTGCTTTTTTTCAAGACAAAACTAAATAAGCTCAAACGCATCTGCGTCTAAATGGGCAGGGAAAGTCTCCCTAAATGTCTTCAAACTATCGAGACTAAGACTGTATTGTTGGATGGTTTCCTCAGAACCCAATTGCACTAATTCCTCTCCTTTGAATGATATTAAGGCAGAATGGCCCGCATATTCAAGCCCATTCCCATCTATTCCAATTCGATTAACGCCCGCCACAAAAGCCAAATTTTCGATTGCTCTGGCTTTTAATAAAACGTCCCAAGCTTGCGATCTAGCTGCAGGCCAATTAGCCACATAAATTGCCAAATCATATCCCAAATCTACATTTCGAGACCAAACAGGAAAACGCAAATCATAGCAAATAAAAGGGGCGATACGCCAATTTTTATAGGTAAACACCAACTTGTCAATACCCGACTGATAACTCTCGTGCTCCAAACCCATACGAAACAAATGTTTTTTATCGTACGTCTGAATAGAACCATCCGGGAAAGCGACTATAAGCCGATTAACCAAGCCCTTTTTTTCTTTGATTTTTAAACTACCCAATACAACCGCATGAATGCGTTTAGCTTGCATAAGCATCCATTGCGTGCTTGGACCTTGAGGTATTTCAGCATGTAATGCCGACATACTAAATCCGGTGGTAAACATTTCAGGTAGGATGATTAGGTCAGTCTTGCCAACTAAATGAGTTAATTGTTCCTCTAACTGCCCGCAGTTAGAAATTGGACTATCCCAAACTAAATCAGTTTGAACTAAACTGACACGTAAGTTTAAACTAGACAGAGACATGTTGCCGAAAATTTATTTGGCAATATAGGAATAATACAAGCGAACCTTAGCTTTTAGCGCATTGAGTGGCACGAATCGTGCACTTTCACTAACCAATTTTGTCATTCCATTGGAGGAAGTCGCTAAGGTTGGCGTTACTAAATAACCTAAGTTTGACTTACGACCTGCCAAAACTGATTGTAATTCGGTCGTAATATTAAACGTGTAGCTATTAAAGGCAGCATTATAATTTGCTGTTTGAATACCGCCACCGCCTTCCGAAACCACATAACCTAAACCACTCGAATTGCGCAATGGTTTATTTGATCCATCAACGTGTAATAAAGTTAACTGGCCCAAAGTATTATTTAAATCTAAGGCATCTAACCCCGTTAGAACCAATTCTGCTTTATTGACCGCGACATTGTTCTTTCCTAATAAATTCAATAAAGTGGGTAACTTAATCCGCGTTACAATTCCAGAACCTGATTGTACGAATGTTGTATTATTCGTCCTTTTAGAAGATAAAACATCACCCGGTTTAACTAAGGCCGCTAAGGAACCCGAATTAGTTATTTGAAACTTATTGAACCTTGCTTGAACTTCATCTGAAATTGCAGTAGACAAACTAAAATAGTAATTCAAATAATACTTAGTCGTATCACCCGGATTATGCCAGAAAAGTGTCATTTTTGAATAAGCTGGAGAGAAGCCTAATAAAGCGGCTTTTGCGGAACTCGAGGATTTAATATACAAACCAGGAAATGAAGCTCGAAATGATTTACCACCACCAGACAATGATTTATCAGTATAGTTTTTAATCAATTCATTGCCATATGCAGCTGACATACGAAAAGTTAATGTATCCAATTTTAAGGAATCTCCATTGAACGAACGCGCTTTGACAACACGTGGTTTAAACGTATGTATAGCGACCGGATTTGCATCATACGCCACATTGGAATTCGTAAAGTAACTCGTCGAAAGACTTAAACTGTCCTTTAATTTATAAATCGAAATTGTTTGGGGCTGCAATGTATCTCCTTGAAAACTCGTATAAACCAAACTCATACGAACGGAATCCATGATGGAAGTAATTTTTGAAGTCAACGTATCTGCATTTGAAATTTGCGCAAAGAACGATGACTGGAAAGTGCCTAAATCAGGATGCTGATAAGAACCAATCAAAAATGAATTGCTACCGCCCGTTTGAATTGAATCCAATAGTACAGTAGACGATTCAACCTGAAGGGTATCCGTAAAATTCAAACCCACCTCTACGCTAAATAAATCAGCACCAATTTCTTTAGGTGTGTCACATGAAGCAAGAAAAAGGGAAAAAATTCCCAACCATTTAGTTGCCAGCCAGTTCAATGTAGGCTTTT
Organism: Spirosoma fluviale; assembly: GCA_945883625.1. GTDB lineage: Bacteria > Bacteroidota > Bacteroidia > Cytophagales > Spirosomataceae > Aquirufa > Aquirufa fluvialis_E. The sequence goes on along the minus strand of CAMCXW010000016.1, from coordinate 24,617 downwards.
TCGAAGAAATCGAGGTCATTATCGGCAATATTTTGGAAGGTTTTATCTTGAAATTCATCAATTATCGATTGGATACGGGTATTATCCGCATTTTCTAAGGATACTATTTTATCGGCAAACTCTGCCCCAATTTTAATAAATGCAGCATAATCAGCTGTCTGTAAACTAGATAAACCGGAATCATCCATGTCACCTATTTTAACTTTCTCGTTCAAATCGTCGGATGAAAACGTAAAATCAAAGCCGGAATTGTGTGGAGAGAAAATTGTTTTTGAATCTTTAAATATAGGATGACTGCGGTAATATGTTGAAATGTATAAAGGCACCAAACTAGCCATCCAATCATTGCAATGAATTACATCTGGCGACCAACCTAATTTGATAACAGTCTCTAATGCCCCTTTACAGAAAAATATGGCACGCTCGTGATTATCAGCATAAAAAGCATCATCCTTATCGGTGAGCACATATTTCCGCTGGAAATAATCCTCATTATCAATAAAGTACACCTGAAGTTTAGCTGCAGGTATACTTGCTACTTTAATCGTCAAGGGCTTTTCCTCATCTCCCATTGGAATTGTAATTCCAGAAAGACGAACTACCTCATGCAAGCGATTTTTACGTTCATTGATGGAACCAAAACGAGGCACCAAAATTCGAATTTCCATGCCACGCTCTTGCATTGCAGTAGGTAACGCGCGAACAAAATCAGCTATTTTGGAAGTATTGAGGAACGGATCTACCTCGCTGGAAACGTAAAGAATACGTAATTTAGACATGCTAAAATTAGTTAGGGGAAATTATCCCAAAAAACAAATGCAAAAATATAAAAAATTAATCGTAAATCCGCATCATTAATTCACCAAAGGTCTTTATTTTGGCATCTGATTCTGAATTCGAAACGCCCTAATGATCAAATCATTCCTCAAATACGCCTTCTCAACCCTACTAGCAGCCGCATTGCTCTATTGGGCCATAGACAAAAGTGATTTACGTTGGAATGATATTTACGTTACTTTTCAGCAGGCCAACTACACCTGGGTGGGTATATCGCTAATCATTGCACTGATTTCGCATATTTTTCGTGCATTGCGTTGGGAGCAATTACTTGGTGCTATGCATTTTTACCCGGGAACAACCCGTACGTTATCCGCTGTATTAATTGGTTATTTTGCTAATTTTTTGGTACCCCGCATGGGCGAAGTTTCGCGTTGTGGCTCCTTACAAAAGACGGCGGATATTCCATTTGAAAAATCATTTGGAACAGTAATAACAGAGCGGATCGTGGATTTGCTGGGTTTATTAATCCTTGTAGGTCTAACCTTTTTAGTTGAGTGGAAACCGATTCAACAATTCTTATTTCCAAACTTTCAATGGCCATCAATATTGACTTTAGCTGGATTAGCTAGTGGTTCAATTACGATTTTAGCCCTACTCTGGGTTAAAAAACCGGTGATTTTGGAACGCTGGAATAAGTTTACGAGTAAGTCAAGCATTGGAAAAAAAATTCATGGTTGGGTGCTCGGAATTAGTAGCATTCAAGAAGTTAGTAAACCTAGTAAATTTGTTTTTTACTCGATAGCCATATGGATTGCTTATTTTGCAAATACCTACACCTTGTTTTTAGCTTTCCCAATTAGTTCCTCATTGGGATTTTCTGCTGCATTAACTGTTCTCGTTATGGGAACATTCGGTATGGCCACACCTACACAAGGAGGTATTGGGGCTTACCATAGTTTGGTGGCCTCGGCACTGGGATTTTACTTGATCCCACTTAAAGAAGCAACCCTATTAGCCACCTTTTTTCATGGAACTCAAATGGCCCTCATCTTGTTATTGGGCGGATTAAGTTTCTTATTAACCTTATTTTTACCTAAGAAACATGCCGGTGTCAACTCAATATAAAATTTGCGAATTAGCAGAAGCATTGCAGCGCCGAGACGACTGGAAGTCGGCGGGCGAGCAAGTCGTTTTCACCAACGGCTGCTTTGATATTTTACATTTAGGCCATGTTGATTACCTTGAAAAAGCACATCAAACAGGTACAAAAATGATTGTTGGCGTAAATTCAGATGCATCAGTTCGAGTACTGAAAGGTCCAGAGCGACCTGTCAACAATGAATATGCGCGTGCGCGCATTATTGCCTCGTTGCAATTTGTTGACCTTGTGATCGTTTTTCACGAAGAAACACCATTGGAATTAATCAATATCCTACTTCCTAATATATTGGTCAAAGGAGACGATTATTCCTTTGATACAATTGTGGGGGCAAAAGAAGTTATAGCGGCAGGTGGTCAGGTTAAAACTATTCCATTAGTACCTAGTTATTCAACAACAGGAATTATTCAAAAACTAAAACAATAAAAATATGTATTTCATAGCAATCATTTTTGGTGTACTTGGCATGCTTATTTCATGGCGCCTAAAATCCAAGTTTAAAACGTATTCAGAACAAAGCTTGCAAAGTAATCTTTCCGGCGAAGAAATCGCGAATCGCATGCTTGCAGACCACGGCATTTCAGACGTGCGCGTTATTACCGTAGATGGGAAGTTGACAGACCACTACAACCCAGCAGACAAAACAGTCAATTTAAGTGCGGATGTCTTTCATGGCCGAAATGCAGCCGCGGCGGCAGTTGCTGCGCACGAATGTGGACACGCCGTTCAGCATGCGCGCGCTTACAGTTTTTTACAATTCCGCAGTGCGATGGTTCCCATGCTAAACTTCGCAAATGGATTTATGCCCTTATTGTTAATGGGCGGCATGATGCTCTTGTATTCAACAGGAAATACGACCGTTTTACAAATTGGTGTAATCCTTTTCGCCATGGCTACACTTTTTAGTTTTATCACACTACCGGTAGAATTTGATGCCTCTAATCGAGCATTAGCCTGGATTAAAGCAAACAACATCGTTACTCCAGCAGAATATAGCATGTCCAAAGATGCACTTTGGTGGGCAGCAATGACGTACGTTGTCGCAGCACTAGGTATGCTCGCTCAATTATTATACTATCTGAATTTATTAGGGGGGAGAAGGGAGAACTAGACGATAGACGTTGGACGTTGGACGTTAGACGTTAGACGTTGGACGTTAGACGTTGGACGTTAGACGTTGGACGTTAGACTTTGGACGTTAGACTTTAGACCATAGAACTTTCGTTAACTTCGAAGTTAATGTAAAAAATCTAGCGTCTAACGTCTAAAGTCTAGCGTCTATTAAGCTAATTTACTCTTCCGATAACTATATCCAAAATAAATAACAATCCCGGCTAAGCACCAGTAAAAAAAGCGCTCCCAATTTGTGGCGCCCATTTGAGTCATCAGGTATAAATTAACCAATAAGCCTAGGACTGGAATTAACGAAAGTTTATGGGTAAAACTAAAAATTGACAAGACTAACCAAATCAGGAAAAAGCCAGACATAATCACATGATCTGCCTTGGAATCACCTTCGACATATCCTTGAAGCCACGATAACCACGATTGCCCATCTGGCAGTGAAAGATACAAGGCCACAAGCCATGTAGCACCAACCCAAATACCTGCATTCAAATATGGAATCTTAAACTTTGATTTTTTCTGATTTTCTGGATCCAAATCCAAGACTAAAACCCCGCCACAAACAAGAACAAAAGCAAATAATGTTCCTATACTGCTTAAGTTAATCACCTCCTCCAAATTCGCAAACAACGCAGGAACACCTACCAACACCCCTGTCATAATCGTAGAAAAAGATGGCGTGTGATATTTTGGATGAATGCGCGCAAAAGCTTTTGGCAATAATCCATCACGTGACATCGTCATCCAAATCCGTGGCTGACCAAGTTGGTAGACAAGCAAAGCCGAAGTCAAGGCAATAACCGCACTTGCAGCGACAACACCAGCGACACCAGGAAGATTAACCTTCATGAACATAAATGCCAAAGGATCTTCAATTCCAGCCAATAAATGTGATGGCACAATACCCGTAAGCACCAACGTCACCATGACATAGAGAACCGTGCAAACCAACAAAGCCCACATCATGGCTTTGGGAATATCACGTTGTGGATTTTTACACTCCTCTGCCGTTGTTGAAATAGAATCAAAACCAATGTAAGCAAAGCAAACGGCAGCCACGCTTTTTAAAACACCCGAAATGCCATTCGGCGCAAATGGAGTCCAATTTTCAACTTGAACATAAAAGGCACCTACGCCAACCACGAGGGCGATGACGGCCAACTTCAACACAACTAAAATATTGTTGGTATTTTTCGATTCTTTAATTCCAATATAAACTAAGTAAGTTATGGCAACCGTAATTACTAATGCGGGGATGTTGGCAACAAAATGCCAACCGAAAATGGTAGGAGCTGAAGCAAAAGCAGCATATCCTTCTCTAATATTGACAGACATTGATTCGAGTGATTGGCCAGATTGTATACCTACTTCAGCTGCTGAAAAGGCTCGTTTCGCGGATAAATAATCCATGGTTAAAAATTCAGGAACATGGAAGCCTAAGCCTTCTAGTAGGTCAACAAAGTATTTGGACCACGAAATAGCGACCGCTACATTAGAAATAGCATATTCCAACAATAAATTCCAACCCAAAATCCAAGCTACAATTTCACCTAAACTAGTGTAAGCGTAGGTGTAGGCACTACCAGAAATAGGTACAGTGGCAGCAAAACGCGCATAACAAAAAGCGGTAAACATACAGGCCATGGCTGTAAATACAAATAACATGGAAACAGCAGGCCCGCCATTCGCAGATGCCTGCCCAATGGCAGAAAAAATACTTGCACCTATAATGGCCGCAATTCCCATAAAAGTCAAATCGCGCACACCTAAATTGCGAACTAGATGATTTCCAGCCAAATTTTCCATTTCCGCTTGATCCGAAATGATTTTATCGATTGACTTCTTTCTAAATAAGGATTCCCACATACGTTTCATTTATTGACAAAGAAACAAAAATACATCTTTATCAAAGAAATTCTAATTAAACGAAAACACTTACCTTTGCGACATGTCGATCGCAGTGGTTATCCTAAACTTTAATGGCCAAAATTTTTTGGCAAAATTCCTACCCAAAGTACTTGAAACAAGCGTACAGGCTGAGGTAATTGTTGCCGACAATGGCTCAACAGATAATTCAGTCGAATGGATGAAAAAAAATTATCCGCAAATTAGATTATTGCAATCGACAAAAAATGAAGGATATGCAGGAGGTTACAACACCGCCTTAGCGCAAGTAGATACTGAATATTATGTATTAATGAATTCCGATATTGAGCCAAAAGCCAATTGGCTCAATGGATTGATGACCTACATGCAGGATAACCCAACAGTAGCAGCTGCTCAACCTTATATACTTGCCTATGACAATCCAACTAAATTTGAATATGCAGGTGCTGCGGGTGGGTTTTGGGACAACTATGGTTTCCCATTCTGCCGCGGACGACTGTTTGACACCGTTGAGGAAAATTTTAATCAATACCCAACCAGCTTAGTGAATTGGGCTTCAGGTGCTTGTTTAGTAGTACGGGCTAAAGCATATTGGGAAGTTGGCGGATTAGATGCAGACTTCTTTGCCCACATGGAAGAAATTGATTTTTGTTGGCGCCTACAACGCACCGGCTATCAAGTAGCTGCCATAGCTACCAGTGAAGTTCTACATGTGGGTGGGGGAACACTGCCACAAGGGAATCCGCAGAAAACTTACCTGAATTTTAGAAATAACTTAATCTTACTCTATAAAAATTGGGATCCAAAAACTAAATGGCAAACAATTTTTGGCCGAATGGCATTAGATGGAATAGCAGGCATTCAGTTTTTGCTAAAAGGCGAAATAAACCAACTAGTAGCTATTTTAAAGGCTCACAAGAGTTTTTATGGATATTTATGGTCGAATCAAAAGAATAATTTAGCTGCGCATCAACAAAAATACTGGACAAAAAGCTATCCAAAATCAATCATTTGGGCATATTTCATTCAAGGAATAAAATCTTTCCAATCTTTACGTTTCTAAATATCCCAAACAGAAGGATTATTTCGCTGACGTAAATACCGACGGATATTCATCCAGAAAGCTAAAAACAGATAGATGATGATTGGGGAACCCAATGTCAGGAATGAGGTGTAAATAAAATATAAGCGAATGCTACTTGTAGAGATTTTAAATTTTTCACCGATATGTGTACAGACTCCAAAGGCTTGATTCTCAACGAAGTATTTTATTCTGTTCATAAAGTGAAAAAAAATAACTTCCAAAAATACTTGAAAAATAAGTATTTACAGAATTAAAATTCATATAATTAAAAATATTATATAAATTATAAATAAAATACTAAATTATTTTTTATAAACTGATAATTTATTTTAAATTGCTTGCATACAATATAATTTTTTATACATTTGACCACTTAAAAGATTTAATTCAGCCATAGTTCAGACCTGCCCTCTCTAGTATCTTCCTCTTTAATTAGTTTTTGATTCTAGATTTCGCAACGTTCGACTTGATCGCAGAAAGGTTTATTTAGGTATTAATTTTTAACATTTTTTTTATGCAAACTGGTAAAGTAAAATTTTTCAACGAGACCAAAGGATTTGGATTTGTAGTTGACGATCAAACAGGTGAAGACATCTTCGTACACGTAACTGGCCTTTCAGGTGTTACAATTCGCGAAAATGATTCAGTATCTTACGAAGTTACTGATGGAAAGCGTGGAGCAAACGCAATCAACGTAAAGAAAATTTAATTTTTCTTTCGGATTTTTGATTAGAGCAAATCAGTAGATTTCAATATATATTTATTGCCCCATTGATCTCTAGTTAAAGAGAAAAAAAAGCCTTCATCATGAGGGCTTTTTTTATGTTCTATCCGATCCAGGCGATAATTTCTTCTTTGGAAGGCAATGCTACATCAATCTTCAACTTCTTGCGCATACCTCCTAAGTCATTAAATAATTTATTAGGATTAGCTTCTTTAAGTATAGCCAATGTTAAAATTCCCATTTTTTGCAAGGCTGGAATCCAAACTTCAGGGACACCTGCTTGTACGAAATCACTGTCTGAAGAAACTTCTTTAATTACTTCTGGTCTCATTTGAGGGAAAAACAATACTTCTTGAATAGATGATTGATTGGTCATCAACATGGTCAAGCGGTCAATACCAATGCCAATTCCAGATGTAGGTGGCATCGCATATTCCAACGAGCGTAAAAAATCGAAATCCATCGCCATGGCCTCATCATCTCCTTTTTCAGCCAAACGCAATTGATCTTCAAAACGCTCTTTCTGATCAATCGGATCATTTAATTCTGAGTAGGCATTCGCAATTTCTTTTCCATTGACAAACAATTCAAATCGCTCTACTAAGCCTGGCTTTGAACGGTGTTTTTTGGTTAATGGGGACATTTCAACGGGGTAGTCGGTGATGAACGTAGGCTGAATCAAATTAGCCTCTACCTTTTCTCCAAATAACTCGTCGATCAATTTCCCTTTACCCATTTGATTATCTACGTCCATTCCTAAAATCAAGCAATGTGCGCGCAATTCAGATTCAGACATGGCATCTACATCCACTCCCCCATACTGCAATATTGCACCTGAGATTGTTAAACGCGGGTATGGTCCAGCAAATTCGATTTGATTTTCGCCAACTTGTATTTTGGTTTGGCCATGCAGTGTTTGTGCTACCGTCTGGAAAATAGTCTCTGTAAGATCCATCATCCAATGATAGTCCTTGTAGGCCACATAGAATTCCAATGAAGTAAATTCTGGATTATGTGTCCGATCCATTCCTTCATTACGGAACATTTTTCCAAACTCATATACGCCGTCAAAACCGCCAACAATCAAACGCTTCAAATACAACTCATTTGCAATGCGTAAATAAAGCGGCATATCCAGCGTATTATGGTGTGTATTAAACGGACGAGCAGCCGCTCCTCCATGAACCGCTTGCAATACGGGCGTTTCAACTTCAAGCCAGCCACGTGAATCAAACATGCTGCGCATGGTAGAAACGATTTTGGCACGCTTAATGAATATATCTTTAACGTGTGGATTGACTATTAAATCAACGTAGCGTTGACGATAACGCATTTCTGGATCAGAGAAGGCATCATAAGTTTGACCTTCAGCTTCTTTGACGACGGGTAAAGGGCGGAGGGCTTTGGAAAGTATCGTAAACTCGCGAACGTGAACGGAAATTTCACCCACCTGCGTGGTAAATGCATATCCCTTAACACCGATAATATCACCAATATCTAATAACTTCTTAAAAACAGTGTTATACAAGGTTTTATCTTCCTCAGGACACAAATCATCCCGACGAAAATACAATTGAATACGACCTTCTGCATCTTGCAACTCAGCAAAAGAGGCATTACCCATGATTCGAAAACCCATCAAGCGACCAGCTAAAACTACCTCTTGATAGTTATTTTCATCTGGTTTATATCGAGCCAATATTTCAGCCGAATGAACATTAACCGGATATTCAGCCGCAGGATACGGATCAATACCTAATGCGATTAACTCATTCCGTTTTTGACGCCTTAATTGCTCTTGCTCACTTAAAATCATTCGAATGTTCGTTGGGTAAAATTAAAGCAACAAAAATAGCCATTTCCATTGGCAAATAAAATTTTCTACAAATTCTTAAAACTTGTTAATAAGTCAATAAGCAATTCATTTTTACGTTAAATTCGTAACAAATAAAAAAACAAAAAATGGAAATGAAAAATCAGTTAAAATCCTATGTAGTCATAGCCTTATTATCTAGTGGAGCCACACTAGGGGCCTATCAATTATTCGATTTAGGTTCGTCAGCTTCTATAAGCAATGCGCCATCAGCCTTTACAAGTAATATTTCAAGTATAAATGCACCAGGAAACCCTGGAGAGTTCACCTATGCAGCTGAAAAAACAACGCCTGCTGTCGTGCACATTAAAACTAAAATGCAACAACGATCACGCCAGCCATCTAACCCATTTGAAGAATTATTTGGCGGATATGGAGATCCATTTGGAGGTGGTGGTCGCCGCCAATCACCTCAGCCACAAGAAGCATCGGGTTCAGGAGTAATCATAAGTTCAGATGGATATATTGTCACAAACAATCACGTAGTAGCTGAATCTTCTGAAATCACGGTCATGTTGAATGACAAACGCGAATTTAAAGCTAAGGTTATCTCGACAGATCCATCATCTGATTTGGCAGTAATTCAAATTAAGGCAACTGGCTTGCCGTTTTTGAATTTTGGCGATTCTGACAATGTAAAAGTAGGCGAATGGGTACTTGCCGTAGGAAATCCATTCAATTTAGAGTCAACAGTAACGGCAGGAATTATATCAGCTAAAGGCCGTCAAAATATCATCGATCGCGATGGCGACGGAGCCTCAAACCCATTAGAATCCTTTATTCAAACAGATGCGGCCGTAAATCCTGGTAATTCCGGTGGAGCTTTAGTTAATCTGAAAGGGGAATTGATAGGAATAAATACAGCCATTTATTCCCGAACAGGCCAGTTTGCCGGTTATTCATTTGCTGTCCCTGTAAGCATTGTCAAAAAAGTTTCAGGAGATCTTATTAAATATGGCAACGTACAACGTGGGTTCCTTGGCGTAAGTATTTCAGAGGTCAACGCTAAATTAGTAGACGAAAAAGATCTTAAAATATCCACGGGAATTTACGTAGGTGGCTTTTCAGAGAATTCCGCAGCCAAGGATGCCGGTGTGAAAATTAACGATGTCATTACCAAAGTGGAAGGAATAGAGACAAAGACAACGTCGAAATTAATGGAAATTGTAAGTAGCAAGCGTCCGGGTGAGGCTGTGCGTGTCACAGTTAACCGTGATGGCCAAACAAAGGAATTTACTGTAATGCTTAAAAACAAGGACGGTAATACGTCCATTCTAAAAGGCGAATCTAGTGAATCCTATAAATCAGAATTCTTAGGAGCTAAATTTGGCCCGATTACCAATGCCGATAAAGAGAAATTTAATGTCAGTTCAGGCGTAAAGGTTGTTGATGTTTTACCAGATGGCCGCCTCGAAATGTATGGCCTGTCAAAAGGTTCAATTATCACCAAAATAAACGATAAGGTTGTAACTAATCCAAAGGAAGCCGCTGAATTACTAGAGGCACGCAAGGGGAGAACAAAACTTGAAGGTGTGGATGTCGATGGATCCCGGTTTATCTATGTACTATAGTCGCTAGTCGTCAGTCACTAGTCAACAATTGCTAGTCACTGATGTTTATTTAAAAATCTAAAGCCCTACCTGGATTTCCAAGTAGGGCTTTTAATTTAACTAAATGACTGACGACTAGCGACTGACTACTGTTGACTACTTCCGATATGTTACCGTTTTTACGGCTGCAATCGTACGCTCAACACTTGGTAAAATCTCATCGATCAACGTAGGTGCATAAGGTAAAGGCAAATCTCGTGAGTTAACACGCACAACTGGAGCATCTAAATAATCGAAGGCCCAGCGTTGCAAATGGTAGGTGATTTCAGAAGAAATTGCTGCCAATGGATTTGCTTCTTCAACTACCACACAGCGATTCGTTTTCTTGACAGATTCAACAACAGTTGCATAGTCAATAGGACGAACAGTTCGTAAATCAATCACTTCAACACTAAATCCTTGTTTTTCCAATTCTTCTACCGCAGGCATAACCACGCGTGAAAGCATTTTTCCAAATGTTACGATCGTAACGTCTTTTCCTTCCTTCACAATAGAAGCTTTACCTATTGGGATTAAATATTCACCATCTGGAACAAAACCCTTGTCACCATACATTACTTCCGACTCCATAAAAATAACAGGATCATTGTCACGAATAGCTGATTTCATCAAACCTTTTGCATCCGCAGGATTTGAAGGAACAACTACTTTTAAACCAGGTGTATTGGCAAACCAATTTTCAAAATTAGACGAATGCTGTGAAGATAATTGACCAGCATTTCCCGTAGGACCACGAAAAACAATTGGGCAAGAATATTGGCCTCCGGACATAGACATCAATTTTGCTGCTGAATTAATCACCTGATCAATCGCTACTAACGAAAAATTGAAGGTCATGAATTCAACAATCGGGCGAAGTCCATTCGCAGATGCTCCTACCGCAATTCCACCGAAACCTAATTCAGCAATCGGCGTATCAATCACGCGATCAGGACCAAATTCATCCAGCATGCCTTGAGAAACTTTATAAGCACCATTGTATTCAGCAACTTCCTCACCCATCAAAAAGACCGTATCATCACGTCTCATTTCCTCTTGCATCGCCTCACGCAAGGCTTCTCTAAATTGAATTTCTCTCATAATATGTTCTAAGTTGTGGACTTACTCAAGCGGTGACAAAATTAGGCAAGAAAAAGCATTCCACAAAACCAAAATTCAGGTTACAAATCACCCATTTTGCTAAATTCCTTGTATTTTTGAATTTAATTCGAAATTTTTCATACATGTCTGTTCAAATCGGCCCAATTTCCACATCGCTCTACCGCTATTTAGCCGAGAACTCGTATTCGCATATCGCGGTGATTGCCGACGAACATACAAACAAATATTGCTTACCCAAAATCAAATCACTACTGCCAAGTAAATTCACAAAAATCATCATAAAATCTGGTGAGGAGAATAAAACCTTACATACGTGTGAACGTATTTGGGATATCATGACCAAGTCAAATATGGACCGACACAGCTTAGTCATAAATCTAGGCGGTGGAGTCATTGGAGACATGGGAGGATTTTGCGCTGCAACATATAAAAGAGGTATCGATTTTATTCAAATCCCAACTACACTTTTAGCCCAAGTAGATGCAAGTGTTGGCGGAAAATTAGGAATCGACTTCCAAAGTTTCAAAAACCATCTAGGTGTATTCCAATTACCTAAATCGGTGCTCATAGACCCTGATTTCATTCAAACGTTACCTGAACGTCAAAAACTCTCTGGTTATGCCGAAATCATCAAACATTGTTTGATCCGTGATGAAGAAAAATGGGAAGAAATTAGCCACAAAGGTTTTGAAGACATCAACTTTGCTGACCTTATTAGCCATTCAGTAGAAATAAAGAAAGCGGTCGTTGCTGAAGATCCCAAAGAGGCAGGATTGCGCAAAATATTAAATTTTGGCCATACCCTCGGCCACGCTGTGGAAACGTATTTACTAAATTTAGGTAAACGACGAATTTTACACGGAGAAGCGATTGCTGTAGGCATGATCATGGAGGCATTTATTGCCTATCATCGTAGCTTAATTCGTCAAGAGGAACTTGAGTCGATTGAGATTTATCTTTTTGAAACCTACGGTCGAGTGAAATTAACTGTAGACGAAATTCCTGCCATCATCAAATTAACGGCTCAAGACAAAAAAAACAGAGGAGGGGAAATTCGTTTTTCATTACTTACAGGTATCGGAGATTGCGGATATGACATACCGGTTTCAACATCCGAAATGAAAAAGGCAATTGCCTATTACATCGGCTAATTATTCAATTACCTGTGGAACTTTAAAATATTTCTCATTTGTATCGGGACCCAATGCCAATGCCATCTTCCGATCCAAACCTTCCTTAGCCACATCCTCCCGAAAGTGATTTAATGAAGATGTCATGTGCACCAAAGGAGCCACACCCGTAGTATCTACGGCATTTAACGCTTCCATCCAGTCCAAAACTTTATTGATGGAATCCTGCATATCACCCACGTGCGAATCTTTCAACTCTAAACGGGCTAGATGCGCAATCTTAACTACATCATCCTTCGTTACTTTCATCTTTTTTCGACTTTCTTTTTTTATCCTCAGGCATTTCTTTATCTAAAAAGGTATTCAACTTATCTCGATTTAACGTCGTCGTTATCTGACCAAATGAATCTATATTCATTTCAAAGCCAGCCAAATCGGGATGAACTTTAGGTACTTTCGGAATGGATTGCGATTTACCTTTCATGACACAAGTTTAGGAAAAACGGACAAAGCCGCATTTATTCGTTCATTTACTTCGTCCTTTCCCCATAATTGCATGGAAATCATCAAGTCTGGACCTGCGCCATTCCCACTCAAAGCAACTCGTAACATTTGCATCACTTTACCCATTTTAATTCCAGCTTCCTCCAAGGCGACATGAATCGTATGTTTGATCCCATCGGCATCCCAAGTGGAACAGGTAGGTAATGAAGCAGCGAGCACCTGCAGCCCTTTTTGCGCTTCTAAATTCCACTTAGTAGCTAAAACAACCTCATCATACGCATGAGGTTTTTGAGAAAACTCATGCACCAATTGGCCTAATTCCTGCGGAAAAGTAACACGATCCAAAAACAATTGAACAAAGGCATCTGCATCTTTCGCTGGCAAATTAGGTAAATAGACTTGCGCTAATTCCTTACTATCCGATTGCTTTAAATATTGCTGGTTAAACCATTTCGCCTTGTTAACATCAAATTTAGCACCTGCTTTATTGATGCGCTCCAATGAAAAAGCATCAACCAACTCATCTAAACTAAACAATTCTTGTTCTGTACCCGGATTCCATCCCAAAAAAGCTAAAAAATTAAGTGTTGCCGCTGGCAAATAGCCTTCTTGCTTAAACCCTTTTGAAATAACACTTGATTGTGGGTCGGTCCACTCCATTGGGAAAACAGGAAATCCACCTAAATCTGCATCGCGCTTTGATAATTTTCCATTCCCTTCAGGCTTTAATAATAAAGGCAAATGGGCGAATTGAGGTGCTTGCCAACCAAAAGATTGGTATAATAAAATATGTAATGGAGCGGATGGTAACCATTCTTCACCTCGAATAACATGGGTTATTTCCATGATGTGATCATCCACGACATTGGCTAAATGATAGGTAGGCATTCCATCTGATTTCATTAAAACCTTATCATCCATGCTCGAGGTGTGTACATGCACCCAATCCCGAACGCTATCCTGAAATCGAATTTCGCCTTTCGCTGGAACTTTTAGCCGGATTACATAGGGAGTCTCCGAGGCCAGTAATGCGTCAACTTCGGCCTTTGAAAGAGCCAACGAATTACGCAGTTTTACCCGTGTTAGGGCATTGTACTGAAATGCAGAGCCTTTACTTTCGTAAAGTGTACGCATGGCTTCAAGCTCCTCGAATGAATCAAAAGCAATGTATGCTTTCCCCTCCCTTAATAATTGATCAGCATATTGCTTATAAAGCGCTTTGCGCTCACTTTGACGATAAGGCGAATGTGGCCCATCGGCTCCTACGCCCTCGTCAGGGCTAATTCCAAGCCAAGCTAAACTATCTAGTATATATTGTTCGGCACCAGGCACAAAACGTGCTTGATCTGTATCCTCAATACGTAAAATAAACGTACCACCTGTTTTGCGAGCGAATAAATAATTATATAAAGCTGTTCGAACACCTCCAATGTGCAAGGGTCCTGTAGGACTTGGAGCAAAGCGAACGCGAACTTTTTGAGACATGATTTATGATTTATGGGCAATACAAGAAATTTCTACACGAACATCTTTGGGTAAACGAGCTACCTCAACAGTTTCACGTGCAGGAAAATTTTCACTAAAAAACGAGCCATAAACGGCATTGATTTGAGCAAAGTGCCCCATGTCTTTCACGAAAATGGTACATTTTACGACTTCTTGATACGTATAACCTGCAGAGGCTAAGATATGACCCAAATTTTTCATCACTTGCTCCGTTTCATCCTCAATAGAAACACCTGCTTCAAACGCAGCTAATGCGATTTGACCAGATACATACAACACGCCATTTATTTCCACGGCTTGCGAGTAAGGACCTATGGCCGCTGGAGCATCAGGAGAAAAAATAATCTTTTTTGTCATACCTTTGAAATTGAGATGCAAGTTACCAAAATTTGCTCGAATCCCCGTGGGGCCTGTGACTGATTTTTCATGCAAATAGACTTTAAAAAACTACTATTTCTAAATAAGGGAATTGGCTATATGCTACTTTCTTCTTTGTGTTTTGCGCTGATGTCGGCAATCGCCAAATCCATGACCACCCGATTCGGATCTGTTGAACTCGTGTTTTTTCGCAGCGCTGTGGGCCTACCATTTTTATTAACTAGTTTATACCGTACCCCAGCCATTCAAACTGGAGGGAAATTATACTTCATCATAATGCGCGGTTTATTGGGCGCTTTTACCCTATATTGCCTATTTTTCACGTTGGAGCACCTAGACCTCTCCTTAACAAATACATATGGCCAAGCCTTCCCTCTTTTCATTGCAATCTTTAGCTTCTTTATTTTCCCCAATGAACGACTTACGACTAGACAGGTTTTGTATTTAATAATTGGCTTTTTGGGAATTCTTTTAATTTTCCAACCGGAGGCGCAAGGCCAGCTGCTCCATCATGCTACTGGGATTATTTATGCTATGGGAACGGCATTAGGCTATTTAGCAATTAAAGAAGCTCAAAAATATTATGATTCGCGCTGGGTGGTGGTATCGTTTATGGCGGCGGGATTTATTGCATCCAGTGTCTCATTGGCCTTAGGTACGTGGGGAGATTATCCCAATAGTTTTTTTACGGGAAAATGGGTGACGCCTCAAGGAGCGGAATGGGCATGGGCGTTGATTATGGGCTTATTGGCACTTGGCGTTCAATACTTCACAACACAGGCCCTTCTCAATGAAAAGACAAGTATTGCTGGTGCCGTAGGCAACAGCGCCGTATTATTTTCTATCTTGATTGAAATCATTATAGGACACGGATTCCCATCTTTCCTCGTGTGTATCGGGATGGGACTTGTGTTTTGGGGGAGCTATCAGGTAAGTAAGAGATAAGAGGTAAGAGGTAAGAGATAAGAGGTGCCCCATGTTACCTCTTATCTCTTACCTCTCACCTCTTAATTCAATATGTGTTATGCTGTTGCAGAATTCATTACTTCCGTTTGCTTACGGATTGATTCTAGGTGCACCAACTTAAACAATTCTTCTACAAATTCTGGATATAAGGCTAAGCCTTTTGCTTGGTTAGCGCGATCATTGTGCAATTGCTTCCAACGATCTAATTGCAAAACAGCTACATTATTGTCACGCTTGTATTCCCCTAATTTCTCAACGACTGACATCCGTGCTGCAAGAACCTCTAACAATTCACGGTCAATGTTATCAATCTTCTCACGAAGACTCGCTAATTCATCAGAGAAATCAGCCCCATAATTTGCATTGCGAACTTCTAATTCACGCAACATCTCGCCCAATTTCTCAGGAGTTACTTGCTGCGAAGCATCAGACCAAGCAGCATCTGGATCACGGTGCGTCTCGATAATCATACCATCGTAATTCAAATCCAAAATACGTTGAGATAATTCCATCAATAACGCACGCTTACCCGCCATGTGCGAAGGATCACCTATCAATGGCATTTGCGGAAATAAACGTTTCAATTCAACAGCCATTGCCCACATGGGTGAGTTACGATATTTAGTTTCTTGTGCATTCGAAAAGCCACGGTGTATCGCACCTAACTTCTTAATTCCTGCACCTTGTAAACGCTCAAAAGCACCTACCCAAAGAGCTAAATCAGGATTTACTGGGTTCTTTACCAAAACAGGCACATCCACTCCTTTTAATGCATCAGCTAAATCCTGAACATTAAATGGATTAACTGTCGTACGCGCACCAATCCACAAAACATCTACACCATATTTCAATGCCAATTCAATGTGCTCTGGAGTTGCAACTTCAATTGCAAGCGGCAAACCTGTTTCTTTCTTCGCTTCTACCAACCATTTTAAAGCAGGCTCTCCCATCCCTTCAAAACTTCCTGGACGTGTACGTGGCTTCCATACACCAGCACGCATGATGTGTGCATAACCTTCCGCTTTGATACGGCGAGCAGTTTCTAATACTTGCTCCTCTGTTTCAGCTGAACATGGACCCGCAATAATTAACGGTTTTCCACCAGTCTGAATCCACTCCTGCATCGGTACTATGTCTAAATTGGCATTCATATTTATTGGATTAACAAGGACACGCGTCCCCTAATTTTTGTTTATTAAATTATAAATTTTCCGAAAAACGGAAGATATATTCTCTTATATTTGCACCCTACTTTTGAAATAAATGAATCAACCTTCGTATTCAAAGACCTTGAATCAATTATCATTCGAAGACACAAAAATTGCCTTCTCATCAAAATCTGATTTCAAACTCAGTAAATCCTATTGGATTTTTGCTGCTATGAATCAAATTTGGATTGTAAAGTTAGGGACTTTTTTTATCAAATTGCTCCTTTTCCTACACTTTCCCATCAAAAAACTGATTAAATCAACTCTTTTCGAACAATTTTGTGGGGGTGAAAGCATTGAAGAATGTCAAAAAATAATTACCCAACTTCACAATGGAAAAATCGGGACTATCCTGGACTACTCTGTGGAAGGTGAAGAAAGCGAAAAGTCTTTCCAAAAAACGAAAAAGGAAATCCAAGAAACAATTCGGAAGGCGCACATAGATTCCGCTATTCCATTTGCAGTCTTTAAGATGACCGGTATTTTTCAAATAGAATTATTAGAAGAATTTCAAACAGAAGCAGGTCTTGCCGAAGAAAATGAGGCCGCTTACCAGCATAGCAAAGATTTGCTGATTGATATATGCCAATTAGCCGCTGATTTGCATGTAAAGTTATTTATTGATGCGGAAGAAAGTTGGATTCAAACAACGATCGATGTTTTGGCTTATGAAATGATGGAAAAGTTTAACAAAGACGAAGCCATCATATTCAATACGTACCAAATGTACCGCATAGATATGTTGGCAAACCTCACCGAAGCGATTGCTACGGCTGAAACAAAGGGATACCATTTAGGAGTCAAACTCGTACGTGGTGCCTATTTGGAAAAAGAAAGACAAAGGGCGCATGAAGATGAATATTCAGAGCCGCTACATAAAGAAAAATCGGCAACAGACCACGATTTTAATCAGGGTATGTTAGTATGCCTCCAGCACATAGATAAAGTTAATTTCTGCATTGGGACGCATAATGAAGCAAGTTGCTTGCAATTAACGGAGGCAATGCATGCGGCCGAAATTTCGAATGATCACAAACATATTTATTTTGCGCAATTATTAGGGATGTCGGACAATGTCAGTTACAACTTAGCAGCGGCAGGATACAATGTGGCTAAATATGTGCCATATGGCCCAATTGAATCAGTAATGCCGTATCTATTCCGTCGGGCAGATGAAAACAGTTCCATTGCTGGCCAAACATCCAGAGAATTTGCCCTATTACAAAAAGAAGTTCGTCGAAGAAAAACTACCTAATGAAATCTAACTACCGGTATTTTTTGCTCAGTTTGCTGATTATTTGCATAGATCAACTCATTAAAATTAGCGTCCACTTTTTTATGGAGCCAGGCTATTTTGGCCAAATAGAGCTTATCGGATCCTACGTAAAACTTCACTATACCCTGAATCCGGGTATGGCATTTGGGATGCAATTAGGGTCGGCTTATGGGAAATTGATTTTAACCTTATTTCGAATTGTAGCCATGTTTGGTATCGGTTACTTACTATACCAATTAACGGTAAAAAACAACAAGCCCTTATTTTTAACATGTGTAGCTCTCGTTTTAGGCGGAGCTGTAGGTAACTTGATTGATTCGGTATTCTATGGCGTTTGGTTTGACAATGCTCCCTTAGAATCGCCATTCCGACTGTTTCATGGTCAAGTTATTGACATGTTTTTCTTTGATTTTTGGGAAGGTATTCTCCCCTCTTGGATTCCTTTTTGGGGTGGTAGTTACTATTCGACACCCATTTTTAATTTTGCAGATGCCGCCATTTTTTGTGGAGTAGTCATTATATTACTCTTTCAAAATAAACTTCTCCAAAAAGAAGAATAAGGTACACGGGCGACTATTCGCTGTTTTTCCCTAAAGGTATCGGGAATCGACAAGAAAATCTTTCTTAAATCAGGCATTCCAGTAGTATTTATCACTGAATAAGGAAGCGTACTGAAAAATCACATACCACATATTGAAACATTATAATTTGCGTTTTTATTTAAACAGACGCGAAGTATCGCATCTCTACAAAAAAAGCCCCGACTTTCGTCAGGGCTTTCTCAAAGATAATAACTCAACTTATTTTTTCTTGGGTGCTGCTGCTGGAGCTGGTGCTGGAGCCGCTGCCGCCGTAGCTGGCTTAGGCGTAATACCCATTTTCTTCAATACCAAATCTGAAATATTTGCTTCTGTTGGGTAGTGCAATAAAATTGGCGCTGTTCCCATACCTGCATCATAGTTAAATACATACGTAAATTGATTTTCAGTTGCCACGGCATGCATGTTCTCTTCTACTTTCTTCAATAGAGGTTGCAACAATTGTGCTTGCTTCTTTTGCAATGAAGACTGTGAGTTTTGTTGGAACTCTTGAATCGACGTTTGTAAATTTTGCAATTCTTTTTCTTTGTCCTGCTTAATGATATCGGCAGCTTTTGGATCTGCATTCAATTTTTCAAACGCAGCTAACTTATCTTGAAAATCTTTCACCTTTCCTTGATATAACGTCTCATATTGTTTTTGCGTATTTTTCAAATCTTCCTCCACTTGCTTTGCTTCTGGCATTTGACTTAGGATATAATCCGCATTAATAAATCCAATTTTAACTTGTGCTTTTGCTGGTAAAATAGCCATACCAAACACAAGGCTCATCGCTAAGAATAGTTTGTTTTTCATAAAAGTTTAATCTAGTTGTTTTTTATTTTTTTTATCTACTAACTGCGCAACGTACAAGTCGCTACTTTTTTATGTTAGGGTCTAATTCCAATCCGAGCTCCTCCAACACATAATCAGAATAATCATGTACCGGATTCGTGTAGATCATTGCTAAACCTTCACTTGCCTTATCGAAGAGAAAATCCAAGCGTTTTTGGCGCACTACACGCTCAACTGCCTTCGAAATTTCATCCAAGATGGGCTTAAATCCATTTAATTTGGCTTTGAATAATTCACCTTCCGATCCGAAAATCATATTTTGAAAATCAGTTGCCTCTTTATTTTTTAATCTAATCTGCTCTAAACGTTGCCGACGCAACTCATCTGTAAGAAGTAATTCCTCCAAATGATAGTCTTTCTCCAACTTCCGAACTTCTTCGTTTTTTAGCTCAATATCTTTCATCCAAGCCTCGGTCATTTGGTCAATTTTCACTTGAACCTTCTGATACTCTGGCATTTTAGATGTAATAAACTCCGTGTCGATATATCCAAACTTCTGCGCAAAGGTCCGTTGACCTATACATGCAAGTCCCAAAATTAAGAAAAAAATCGACTTTTTCATGCTTATCTAATTTGCTGACCAATCGAAAACGTAAATGCTTGTCGGCCAAAATCCGATTCCCCCGGACGCGGCTTATCCAACGCAAAACCATAATCGATACCAATCATACCAAAAGCAGGCATAAAAATACGCGCGCCTATACCTGTCGACTTATACAAATTAAACGGACTGTACTCCTTTAAAGAAGAAAAATTATTCCCTCCCTCAGCAAATCCCAAAACAAATATCGTTGCCGACGGATTCAACGAAACAGGATAACGCGCTTCCAATACAAACTTATTGTACGCGACACCTCCATTACCATACGAACCTGATGGCCCAATCGACCTATCTTTATAACCCCTTAAACCGATTATATCGCGGTTAAATTGAAATCCTTGCACCATACCAGAACCACCCACATCAAAACGCTCGAAACGAGTTGTCTCCCGATTGCCATAAGCCCCCAAGAAACCCAAGTGGGCACGGGTATGAAGTACCAATTTCCCAATCAACGGGGTAAACCAACTAGCATCAAACATCCATTTATGATATTCAATCAAGGTTCCTGATTTATTCCCGCCCAACAAAGAAAAAGGTGGAGTCAAGGAACCTGTCAGTGAAAAACTAGAACCATTTCGCGAAAAAGTTGGGTTATCAATACTATTCCGAGAGAAGTTAGTCATGAAGGTAATCGAAGTAGAAATACCTTGTGGATAAGCCCATGTGTAATAACGGTCAACATCAAACGAAGAAAGCGCTAGGGAATTACTTAACGAAAAATAATCATCTGGCCATTTTAAGCGCTTTCCTAAACTGAACGTAATGCTAGTCACATTAAAGTGTGCCGAACGTAATGAATCAGGAACAGCAAAGGAATTAAATCCACCCAAACCACCATTAAATCCTCCTAAACCACCACCGCCGAAGCCACCGCCGCCAAATCCGCCTCCACCGAAGCCGCCTCCACCGAAACCGCCTCCACCGAAACCGCCTCCACCAAACTGATTTTGACCACCAAATCCCGTGTTCCGAAACTGATACGGATACGATACACTTCGATTCAAAGAAACAGAAAATGAATTAGGTTTTTTACCACCTAACCAAGGCTCCGTAAACGTTAAGCTATAGTTTTGAAAAGCCGCACCATTCGCCTGAAAACGAACCGATAATTTTTGCCCATCTCCAGCTGGCAAAGGACGCCATGCCGACAATTTTGTTAAATTTTTTGCAGAGAAGTTATTAAAAACAACCCCCAATGTTCCCACAAAACCAATGAATCCACCCCAGCCACCAGATAATTCAATCTGATCTGAAGGTTTCTCCTCCACATTATATTCAATATCCACCGTACCATCCGGTCTCGGAATTGGATTTGGTGTAATTTTTTCTGGGTTAAAATAACCAATGGTCGACAACTCGCGAACAGTACGGATGATCGCCGACTTATTAAATTTCTGACCTGGAAGCGTACGAATTTCGCGCATGACAACATGGTCAGACGTTTTGGTATTACCATTCAACACAACCTTGTTGATCGTCGCCTGCTTTCCTTCACTAATACGAATCGTTAAATCAATCGAGTCACCTACAATAGCTGTTTCCACAGCCTCTGCATTATAATACAAATACCCATTATCCATGTAAACAGAGCTCAAGTCTTCACCTGGATTTCCAGCCATTTTCTTATCTAACTCTTCCGTATTAAACACATCTCCCTTTTTTATACCCAGAACATCATTCAAAACCGAGTCCGGATATATGTAATTCCCATCAAAAATGATCGACCGGTAAAAGTATTTTTTACCCTGAACTAAATTAATTGTTAAGTTAACAGACTCATCATTAAATCGAGAAACTGAGTCAGATTCAATTTGAAAATCACGGAAACCCAACTTATTCATCGCCGCAAGTAATGTCTCCTTATCCTCATCCCATTTCTTAGGAACAAATTTAGAAGGCTTAAAAACACGACCAAATCGCTGCTGCTTGGTGTTCTTGATTTTTCGTAGGATTAATGCTCTTTGCTTAGCCTCAATCCCATTCAAAATAATCTTATTCACCTTAACTTTAGCACCTTTGTCTACAGCAATTACAAGCGTAGCATTATTACCACGTAAGGTATCTACTACGATTTGAGACTTCGTTTTGATATTCAATCGCCCTTTTTCTTGGTAATACTTTCGAATAACTAGTTCTAGATTTTTCCGTAACGTTTCCGTAATAATCTTACCCTTATATGTCTTGACTTTTTCATTTAAAGTCTCCGTCTCCCCCTTACGAATACCCGTATATTTTAATGCAAACAATCTTGGACGCTCCTTTAATTGAATACC
Source organism: Spirosoma fluviale (assembly GCA_945883625.1). Taxonomy (GTDB): domain Bacteria; phylum Bacteroidota; class Bacteroidia; order Cytophagales; family Spirosomataceae; genus Aquirufa; species Aquirufa fluvialis_E. The sequence continues at coordinate 1,996 of CAMCXW010000016.1, read as the reverse complement.
CAACCAAATTTTAGTTCCTTCCGTTTTGACCACATAAATCTCTACCTCATCCAAAATTCCTTGATCCATAATCTTACGAATTGCAGTCGCAATCGCATCACCAGGCACTTTGATTTTATCCCCCACTTGTAAACCCGAAATATTAATCATCGAGTTTCCATCATAAAACTGTGAACCAGTTACCTCGATACCCGCAATCTCTACTTCTTGAGGATCAGCAAAGGAAAATGTGGGACCTGACGGTGCAGTAGAGGGAAATAATCTACCCCCACGTATTTGAGCAAAACCTAATTGACTACCTAAAAGAAATAATCCCAATACTATAAATCGGAACAATTTAAATTGATTAGATACTTTTTGAAACTGCATGCACTTGATATTTTTCATGAATAGGCTTAGCCCTCGCGTTTAACTTGTTCACTCGTTTTCCCAAACCGACGTTCCCGCATTTGGAAATCTAAAATTGCCTGATGTAAATGCTCTTTCCGGAAATCAGGCCAAAATAACTCTTCAAAAATATATAACTCCGCATAGGCTAATTGCCACAACATAAAATTACTAATTCGATGATCCCCACCCGTCCGAATCATTAAATCCGGATCCGGCATTCCAGCCGTGGCCAAATGCTGATCAATCACTTCTGAATTCACCGCATCAGCCGATAATTCACCAGCAGCTACTTTCAACGCCACCTGCTTAGTTGCCTGGACTAAATCCCATTTACCTGAATAAGATAAGGCCAAAACTAAAGTCAAACCCGTATTTTCAGCCGTTTGGTTTATCGCATCCTGCAAAACCTTTTGGGAGTTCACAGGCAACGAACTTAAATCACCAATCGCCCGCAAACGCACTTTATTTTTCATCATCGATGGTAATTCATCGTGAATGGTACTGATCAACAAACTCATTAATGCCTTTACTTCAGATTGTGGACGATTCCAGTTCTCCGTAGAGAAAGCATACAAGGTTAAACAACCCACGCCCAATTCCCCACAACCCTCAATCGTCTCCCGAACGGCTGTTAACGCGTTACGGTGACCAAAAATACGATCCGTAAAACCCTGCTGTTTTGCCCACCGACCATTCCCGTCCATAATAACGGCAATGTGCGCCGGCAGATTGCCTAGGTCAATAGATTCTTTTAAATTCTGATTCACAATTAACTAAACTTACACATAGGTGGCAAAGGTAGGGATTATTCGCGAGGACAAAAAACGGATTTGATCACATACGTTAAGGTAATTGAACTCTGTAAAACCTGATCCGTTTGTTGGGTCGTAAAGTGACTCTGATTTAATAAATCAGAGGGGGCATTGTCCAATACATCTGTAAAAGTTTTGCTCGAGCCAAACTCCCACTGCAATCCCAACCGAGGAGTTAATTGATACTTCACCCCCACGCCATACGGGATAGCCCAAGTGAAAAAGGGAGTTTTCCCCAAAGCGCTCATGGTTGGTATTCCACCTTTAGGGCTAGCAAATACATACGACAAACCACCATACACATAAGGCGACCAGTTCTTAATCCTTTTATCAGTCTGATAATCCAAAAAATTATAGTCCACAATACCTGAAATTTCGACTAAAGGCGAAGTAAATGTAGACGAATTAAATGTCGAATTGGGTCCTGGATTATTCACTCCATCACCTCTTATACTACCCATGCTTACCTGTGCCCGATATGCATAAGCCTGCGTACGTTGATAACGAACATTAAATTTTACAGTAGAGCCTAAATTTTTAATTTGGTCAAAATTTGGCAATAATTTCCAATCACTTAAATCACCCTTGTATAGATTCATCCCTGTCGCGGCCGATAACGCCCAGCGTTGTGCAAGTGTATCAAACGTCAGACAGCTCAGAAATAAACCCACAAAAAGAAGAAAACGATTCAACAGACTACTTTTTAGGAATATGATATACCAACTGAATTTGGGTGGTAAAATACTGATCTACTCCCCATGAATATTCGGGAACCACAGCGGGTTTGGTCGTAT
>CAMCXW010000015.1 GCA_945883625.1 Spirosoma fluviale | reverse complement strand
GGGAGCACAAATCAAAAAGAGGTCATTTTCGACCTCTTTTTTGTTTAAAAACCTTCATATCTTTCTCTAAACAGACATTTTTGTGGTTGCAACTTTTTGATTTTCAAATAGAAAGTTTTCGTGAAAGATGAAGATGGGCATCTTTTTTTTCGTTTCTCCTTTTGAGGTTTCTTAATACGCAAAAATACCTATAGTCGAGAACACATCATTTGTAAAACTAAAAAGTTAGTTGCCAAACTAAAAAATTAGTTGTAGATTTGTTTTCATAAATTAGAAAGAATGAATAAACCATTAACTAAAGCTGAAGAACAGGTAATGCAAGTGCTTTGGAAGTTAGGAACTGCGTATCTGAAAGACCTGGTTGATGCGATGCCGGAACCCAAGCCGCATAGTAATACAATAGCGACAATCATAAAAATCTTAATGGATAAAGGATACATCTCTCATGAAGTACATGGCAGAGTTCATTGCTATGCACCGGTAATAAGTAAGGAAGAATATTCTTCATCAAGTATTAAAACATTGGTTGAGGGATATTTTGAGGGCTCTTTTTCGGATGTAGTTTCCTTTATGGTAAAACAAGAAGATTTAAAGGTCGCTGATTTAGAATTATTACTTCAACAGATAAAAAACAAAAAATAACAAGTATGATACCCATGCTATTTTATGTATTGAAAGTTATCCTTTGCAGCGCAATACTTTACTCATACTATTGGTTTGTTTTAAGAAACAATAAGTTTCACCAATACAACAGGTTTTACTTATTAGGTTGCTCGGTACTTTCATGGTTAATGCCATTGATTAAAATTGAAATAATTGCAGAACAACTTGTTGAAGCACCTAAAGTGGTTCATGTTGCAAATATTATTGCTGCCACTAATACCGCAATAGAACAAGACGTTATTGACAAAAGTGTCCATTTTTCATGGGATAATCTTGTATTAATATTCGGAGTATCAATTTCTGTCATTTTATTGGCTAGGCTAATAAAATCTTTAATGAACATTAGAAAATTAATAAAGCAATATCCTTTGAAAGAATTAACGGGTATGTTTTTAGTCTTAACCAATATTAAAGGAGCGCCATTTTCATTTTTCAAGTATATTTTTTGGAATACCTCTATCGATTTAACAAGTGAGATTGGAAAGAAGATACTCGCTCACGAAATTGTTCATGTTGAGGAGCATCATTCATTTGATAAATTATGGATTGAATTGCAATTGGTGGTTGGATGGTTTAATCCATTTACTTGGTTGATAAAAAATGAATTGTATCTAATACATGAATTCATTGCAGACCAAAAATCGATACAAAATCAAGATGCCGGAGTTTTGGCAGAATTACTATTAACATCAGCATATCCGGCACAAAATCATATACTAACTAACTCATTTTTCTTTTCACCAATTAAACGTCGAGTCCAAATGTTTTCAAAATCCCCAAACACTAAATTTAGTTATCTTAGAAGATTAACTATTTTGCCAATTATGGCTGCAACAGTATTATTATTTGCCTTTAGAAATGGTTCCGATGATTCAAGACCAATGACCAAATTAGACAAAAAATATACAATTATTATTGATGCTGGCCACGGTGGAAATGACCTTGGTGCAACCGCTTCAGACGGAACTCGTGAAAAGGATTTAGCCTTAGATATTGCTCTAAAAGTAAAATCATTAAATAATAATCCCAATATTGATATTTTATTATCAAGAGATTCTGATAGGTCAGTTAAACTATCGGAAAGGACTAATTTCGCTAATGCGGCCAATGCGAACATGTTTATATCAATTCATATGAATAGCGATGTTACTCAATTGGGTACGGGAACCGCATGTTATGTACCATTTAAAAAGAATGAATATGTGCAAGAAAGTAACATGTTAGCCAAGAAAATCTTAGCGGCAACAAGTAGTTTATTTACAGAAAGTAAATTGGTCAATAGCGGTGAAAAAGGAATTTGGGTAATTGAAAATACCAAAATGCCGTCGGTATTATTTGAATGTGGATATATTAGTAATTCAAAAGATTTGAAAATTGTTAATTCAAATGAGGATAAAATCGCAATCATGATTTTAGATGGCATTTCTTCATATTTGTCGAATAAAAAATAAAGTAAAACGTCCTCCAAATTACATTAAGTGTCCTTTAATTGGTTTAAACAATGAAAATGGCTGTAACATTCCACCCTTTAAAGGAGCATACCCGGTAGAGAACTTTACGAACTTATTTGGTCAAAACCAATAATCAAATCTGTCAATCTCTTTGACTTTGTTATATTGAATCGACGCGTTTTCGGATAAGCTAATAATATAAAATACCTCACTCGAACAATAGAAATGAGTAAAATAAATTGAGCAAAATAACTATTTTGCATCTTCAAATATTCTATTTAAACCTATGAAAAAACTTAAAAGTCGATTAAAAAATGGAGAAACCCTACATGGGTGTTGGCTCAACCTAGGTAGCTCATTAACCGCAGAGATTGTAGGTTTGTCTGGTTTTGATTGGGTTTTAATTGATCTAGAGCATGGAGCTGGTTCAGAAAAAGAGGCTTTGGGGCAGATGCAAGGGCTCCAACACACATCCGCTGGAATCATTGTTCGAGCAGAGAGTGCCGAGCCCCAGCGAATTCATCGTGTTTTAGATATGGGAGCAGAAGGTGTCATGTGCCCCAAAATAAATAATTTAACGGAAGCTAAAAAAGTAGTTAATGGCTTGTACTATCCGCCTATGGGACAGCGAGGTGTAGCCAAAATGGTCCGGGCTACACAGTTTGCGCAAAACTTTCAAAGCTATTACGAAAACGCTCAAGAAAATATTTTAGGAATTGTTCAGATAGAGACAAAAGAAGCCTTAAATCATGTAGATGAAATTGCAAATTTAGACGGGGTAGACGTCTTATTTATTGGTCCAGCAGACTTATCGATGGAGCTGGGAATTTTTGGCCAATTCAATCATCCCGAATTTTTAGCAGCTGTTGAAAAAACCATTAAGGCAGCAAATAAAGCTGGTAAAGCTACGGGTATTTTATTTTTTAATCCAGAAGAATACACCAAATACCATCAAATGGGAATTCGTTTTATTGCTTGTGGGGCCGATGCTACTTTTGTAGCGGATGGAGCAAAAAACATGGCGGAAAAATTAGCAATACTTAGAACACAGCAATTATGATTTTGGACCCCATTATTTTATTGGCCATCGGAATAGTTTTAGTCGTAGGGGGTATTATAGGATTAAAATTACATCCATTTTTAGCCCTATTATTAGGCGCGTTTGTTGTCGCCATTTTAACGCCAGCGATTATTTTAGAGCAATTTGGCTTGTCGAAAGGAATGGACGCGGCGGCGGCCTTATCATTTTCTAAAAAAAGTGTTGGCGAACGGATTGCCACAGAGTTTGGGAATACGTGTGCCAAAATTGGTATTTTAATTGCCATAGCTGCCATCATCGGAAAATGTATGTTGGAGTCCGGCGCGGCAGAGCGAATCATTCGATCTCTTTTAAAGTTTACAGGTGTGGGAAAAGCGCCTTTCGCCTTTCTTTTTGGGAGCTTCTTTTTGGGAATCCCGGTGTTTTTTGACACCGTTATATTTTTAATGATTCCTTTGGCCAAAGCCATGACTTTGCGGATAGGTAAAAACTATTTATTATTGATATTGTGCATCATGTCGGGCGCGGCTATGGCTAATTCTTTGGTTCCCCCCGCGCCAGGACCACTTTTCTTAATCGGCGAAATGCACATACCTATCGGTCTAATGATGGGATGTGGATTAGTAGTAGGTTTTTTCACCGTATCAGCCGGCTATATTTTTTCTGTTTGGGCCAATAAAAAATGGCCGATTGAATTAAGGGATTCAGTCGATGCAAAATTGGAAGATCTTAAAGAAATTTCGGCCAAAGAAGATCAAAGTTTACCTGGATTAGGAGTCTCTTTATTGCCGGTTATGATTCCACTGGTCCTTATTTGTTTGGATACTGCTATGTCAAATTTTTTAAAAGGAAGCAATGTCATTGAAATAGGAGGCACATTTAATCAATTTGCTGCTATCATTAAATTTTTGGGAGACAAAAATATTGCCATCATTTTAGGTGGGGTTGCGGCATTATGGGTTATGGCCAAAAATAAAAAGGATCAGGGACAAAATTTGAGCCCTTTTGTGCAGACAGCATTAATGAGTGGGGGTGGTATCATATTAATTACGGCGGCTGGCGGCGCCTTTGGGGGGATACTCCAACAAACGGGTATTAGTGCTAAGATAGCGGAATTGACTGCTGGGTACCAAATGGCATTAATTCCCATGGCTTTTTTTATTGCTGCAGTTGTTCGAACAGCACAAGGTTCAGCCACAGTCGCATTGATTACCGCTTCGGGAATTTTGTCCGGGATGGCGGGGCAGGCACACTTAGCATTTAATCCCGTTTATATTGGATTAGCGATTGGTTGTGGATCTAAATTAGTTCCATGGATGAATGATGCAGGGTTTTGGATATTTTGCAAATTGAGTGACCTGACAGAAAAGGAAGCTCTTAAGACTATTTCACCACTTTTAGTAGTAATGGGATTAACCGGTTTAGTAGTCATTTTAATTGGGGCAAAGCTGTTCCCCTTAATTTAATTAACATATGAAAAATATTGGATTTATTGGTTTGGGAATTATGGGAAAACCCATGGTTTTAAATTTACTGAAAGCAGACTTTTCAGTGTTTGTTCTTGAAAAAAGTGCTGCCGCCAGTGAAGTAAAATTAGCAGGAGCTGAACTTTGTGCTTCTCCCTCTATATTGGTACAATCCGTTGACCTCGTCATTACGATGTTACCAGATTCTCCTGAGGTAGAGGCCGTTTTGTATGGGGACGATGGAATTATCCGTCATATGAAAAGTGGGCAAATCTTCGTAGACATGTCGACGATCTCCCCCTTGACAACCAAGAAAATTCATAGTGATTTGGCTAAATATGGTGTGGAAGCTTTGGACGCTCCCGTTTCAGGTGGCCAAGTGGGTGCTGAGGCGGCTACGCTTTCAATTATGGTTGGCGGTTCTAGCAAGGCATTCAATCAGGCATTGCCTATTTTTCAAGCCATGGGAAAAAATATAGTTCATATAGGGGTAGCAGGCGCTGGACAAATTACAAAAGCTTGTAACCAAATGATTGTTGGCATGACGATTCAAGCCGTTTCAGAAGCATTTACCTTAGCAAATCAAGCGGGTGTAGATTTAGAAAAAATGCGCGAAGTATTGTTGGGGGGATTTGCCCAAAGTCGCATTTTGGACTTACATGGCCAACGAATCATCGATCGAAATTTCAAGCCAGGTTTCAAAATAAAATTACACAAGAAAGATATGAATATTGCTTTGGAGACAGGAAATGCATTAAATGTTGATTTAATTGGAACTGCTCAAGTGGCCCAACAAATGAGTAAGGCTGTAGAAATGGGGAATGGAGAGTTGGATCACAGTTCATTGGTATTACTATTAGAAAAATAAATATGACTTATATCGCCGGCCCCCGCATTAAGGAAATCCACATAACTCCTATTGCGATTGTTGACCCACCTTTATTGAATGCAGCAGGCTTACATGCTCCTTATGCTTTAAGAACCGTTTTAGAAATTGTAACGGAAGATAATATTTCCGGTATTAGTGAAATACCAGGAACGAAGGATATTGATGCGGCTTTGGAAGAATCAAAAAAACTTTTGATTGGCCAGGATGTATTCCAATTAAATCAAATTAGGCATATTTTAGAACGAGCTTTTGGTACAGATTCGGTCGCTGACCGAGGTCTAACTCCGTGGGATCAAAGAAAATTAGTACATATTTTTAGTGCTGTGGAAGTGGCTTGCATGGATATCATGGGGAAGGTAACGGGTAAACCCATTGTTGATTTGTTGGGGGGAAAGATGCGCGACCGCGTTCCTTTTTCTGCTTATTTATTTTATAAGTATGAAGGTGCAGGAGGGGAATGGGGATTTGATACAAATCCCAAAGCGATAGGTTGGGACGCAGCCCGACAAAAAAGTGCGCTAAACCCAGAGGAGATTGTCGCACAAGCCAAGGCGATGTGTAAGGAATTTGGATTTCAGTCCATCAAGTTAAAAGGGGGAGTTTTTGAGCCGCGACAGGAAGTAGATGCGGTAATCGCTTTACACAAAGCATTTGGCGAAAAATATCCCTTAAGAATTGATCCAAATGCACTTTGGACCGTTGAAACTGCTATAAAATATGGCAAAGAAATGGAACCGTATTTAGAATATTTAGAGGATCCTGTCCGTGGGCAAGAAAATATGGCACAAGTTCGCAAGGCTTTGAAAACACCTTTGGCCACTAATATGTGCACGACCTCCTTTGCTGAAATTCCTAAAAGTATCGAAATTGGCGCCGAAGATATTATTTTGAGCGACCACCATTTTTGGGGTGGATTACGGGCATCAATGACTTTGACAGGTATTTGTGGAACATTTGGCAGAGATTTGTCGATGCATTCAAATAGTCATTTAGGGATTTCATTGGCTGCCATGGTGCATCTTGGAGCGGCATTACCCAAAATGACCTACGCGTTAGATACCCATTATCCATGGCAATCAGATGAAATTATTATAGGTGGTCGAATGAAATTTGAGGATGGCTCGGTCGAAGTACCCGGTGAGCCTGGCCTAGGGGTAGAATTAGATCGAGTGGCCTTGGCGGCCTTACATCAAAACTATTTAGCCTGTGGCCTGACTAAGCGAAACGATGAAATTGAAATGCAAAAAGTTCATCCTGATTGGACTTTTAAGGCTGTTCGTTGGTAATGTAAATGGTATATAATGATACGCGGCTTCGTTAATTTAACCTTAAATTCGAGTTTATTTACTGAAGATAAAACGCAATATTTGAATTGAAGCGAAAATCTGAACCCCCTTTTCTACTTACACAGTTAATTGGATAGTGTCATAATGAATACTTTTACTCATCAAATAATAATGAAGATCACACCACATTATTTTCCCCCAATAACTTTAAATCTCATTCAGTTCTATTTTTATTTCCATTATAAATGTTTTTAGGTACTGTGTAGCAAAGAGTGTACGCACATTAGAAAAAAAGAATATTTAGATTTTCATATTGCTAGATTTAAGAGAAAAGTGGTGTTTCTTTAGTTAAAATATAAAGTTTGTGGTCTAATTTTTTTGGTAGATTTTAAACAGCTACTATTTTTTTAATTAATTACAGAATAATTATAAATCACTATAAATCATCCCTAATTTACTTTCAGGTTTACCTGATTTACTTGTATGAAAAATTATTTACTACTCTTATTCTTTACTCCATCGTTCATTTCTATGGAGGCAAAAGATAATTCCGAGCTAATAAAAAAGGCAGATCGCCTCATTGCTTTACAAAAGCTTTATTCCGTTATGCATAAAACTCAAATTCCACCTAGTGGGGATAAGCATGATTATATGAGCCAAGGACCTTATTGGTGGCCAGATCCAAGTAAACCAGATGGAAAACCGTACATCCGAAAAGATGGCGTTAAAAATCCTGAAATAAGGGGAATCACTGATTCGGATGAAATGGATCAATTGATAGACGATGTGGAATTATTGACACAAGCATTTCAAAAAACTAAAAATGAAAAATATGCTGCCTTTGCCTCTAAATTAATTAAGACTTGGTTTATAGATCCAAAAACAAAACAGAATCCAAATTTGAATTTTAGCCAAGGAATTCCAGGTATTAATACAGGTCGTGGAATTGGTATCATTGAAACCCGGTTTCTGATTAAAATCACGGACGCTGCAGAGAAATTACAAGCCTCTACGCAATGGCGTAAATCTGATCATCAAGCATTGAAAATCTGGTTTAAAGACTTTTTGACTTGGCTTATTGAAAGTCCCATTGGCAAGGATGAAGCTGATGAGCATAACAACCATGGCACTTATTATGATGTTCAAATTATCAATTTTGCTATGTTTTTGGGCCAAAATGAGTTGGCAAGGCGCCAATTAGAAATTACCAAATCTCGGATGGCATCACAGTTGAAGCCCGACGGATCTCAACCGCATGAATTGGCCAGAACTAAGTCTTTTGGTTATTCTTTAATGAATCTGCGAGGCTTCTTTTATCTAGCCGAATTTGCGCAAAAATTGAAGGTTGACTTATGGCATTATCAAACACCTGAGGGTGCGACAATTAAGAAATGTTTGGATTTTTTAATTCCTTATATCAAAAAAGATAAGGTGTGGCCATACCAGCAAATTACTGAAATTCATTGGGCCGATTCAGAAGAAATCTTGTTGGAAGGTTTTAAAGCCTTTAAAGATATTTCTTATTCAGATTTAGCGAAAAAAGTAAGTGTTCTAAGTCATGATAAATTCTCATTATCTGATTTGGTAGATCCATTTTTAGATTCATCTAATTCTCGCTGGTTTTTCTTTAACTCGACTAGTCGGCCTTTTGGTATGGTCAATCTAAGTCCTGATAATGGTGTTCAAAGTGACTGGGGAGCGGGATATCGATATAAATCAGATAGCATCAAATGCTTTAGCCATATTCACGGTTGGCAATTATCAGGGGTCCCTGTATTACCTACTACAGGGGAATTTAAAGGCCAATTGGGTTCAGGTAAATATGGATCCACTTTTTCGCATGCCAAGGAAATAACTAAACCTGGTTATCATGAAGTTTATCTAGAATCGTATAAAATTAAAGCGCAGTTGACGGCCACTACTCGTGTGGGATTTCATAAATATACGTATCCAAAGTCTGAGCAAAGTCAAATATTGTTTGATTTTGCTACGTTTTTAGGACCTTCAGATACCCAAAGTGCGTATGTCAAGCAGGTGGGAGATCATCGAATTGAAGGCTATGCCATCATGTCGCCTGCGGTACGCCGACCAAAAATTTTGCCTGTCTATTTTGTGGTCGAATTTGACAAGCCATTTACTAAAATTGCCGCATGGCGAAAAGGGAAATTAGAGGCTTTTTCAAACGAGATTGAAGGGGAGAAAATAGGGGTTTACGTGAACTTCCCAACGGAAAAAAACGAAGAGCGTTTGATGAAAGTTGCTATTTCGTATGTGAGTACAGAGCAAGCAGCTTTAAACCTGAAAACGGAAATTCCTCATTGGGATTTTGACCGTGTTGTGGAAGAAAGTAAATCTGAATGGAATGAATGGCTAGGTCGTATTCAGGTGGAAGGCAAGGATGAAGTGGCAAAGAAAAGATTTTACACGGACTTGTTTCATGCTTTGCAAGGGAGAAGGATTGTCAGCGATGTTAATGGAAAATATTTGGACATGACAGGGGAAAAGCCACGCACGGGTCAAATTCCTTTGAAGGCTAATGGCCAACCGAAATTTAATCACCATAATTTTGATGCCATGTGGGGAGCGCAATGGACGATAAATACCTTGTGGCATTTGGTTTATCCTGAGGTGACCGAATCGTTCATAAATTCGATGTTGATGATGTATGATGACGGAGGGCTAATTCCGAGAGGTCCCGCGGGTGGAAATTATACGTATGTAATGACCGGAGCATCTTCGACTCCATTTATTGTAAGTGCATACCAAAAAGGGATTCGTGGTTTTGATATACAAAAGGCTTATGAAGGCATGCGTAAAAATCATTTTCCTGGAGGTATGATGAGCAAGGCAGGCTATGAACACAAGACTTTTAAGGGCGGTGGGATTGAGTATTATATGGAGCGCGGCTATGTGCCTCATCCCATCAGTAATATCCGATATGGTTTTCACTTGGACGGATCTGCGCAAACACTTGAATATGCCTATCAGGATTTCTCTTTAGCCCAAATGTCAAAGGCCTTAGGAAAAACAGATGATTATCAATTGTTCATAAAGCGTTCTCAGAATTATAAAAATATATGGAATCCAGAAATAGGTTGGATGTGGATCAAAAATTTAGATGGGAATTGGGAGAAATCAGTGGATATTTTACGTTATGACCATGGTTGGGAAGAAGGAAATGCAGCTCAATGGACTTGGTTTGTCCCACATGATTTAAAGGGATTAGCCAGCTTGATGGGAGGAAAAGATAAAGCGGTGGCAAAATTAAATGAGTCTTTTGAAAAGGCTTCTGTGCATGATTTTGTTAGTGGAAAATCTCATGATACGGAAACACAGGAGGAAAATCGCCGAGTTTATTTAAACTTTGGAAACCAGCCCTCCATTCAAACGAGCTATATTTTCAATCAAATCGGTGCTCCTTGGTTGACCCAAAAATGGACCCGTAAGGTCATCGAAAAAGTATATTCAGGCCTTTCGCCCGATTATGGATATAGTGGAGATGAGGACCAAGGGCTCATGGGTTCATTAGCTGTTTTGATGAAAATAGGCATATTTAGTATGGATGGCGGAGTGGCTAATACGCCCTATTACGATTTAAGCAGTCCTATTTTCGATAAAATTGAAATTAAACTTAACCCCGATTTTTATCCTGGAAAAACAATTTCAATTGAGACTAAAAATAATTCTCAGGACAATATGTATATCCAGCAGGCGAGTTTCAATGGCAAGCCGATAAAATCTTGGATTTCGCACCCTGACCTAATTAAAGGAGGAAAAATTAGGTATATTTTAGGTCCTAATCCGAATAAGAACTTTGGTCAATAATGTACATTAATTTAAAAATAGCCCTGCTGATTTACCACTCAAATTATTTGATCAAACGGATATGTATCATTTTTTTATGGATGATTCTGCACAAATAAAAAAATATCGCGTATAAAACTCCGAATTTTGGCTGGGCGTTTGAAGGTTGCCCCTTTACGGCTTTTTTCATAAAAGCTGCAACTCTACAACATAATTTTGAGTGATACAATGCCGGTTTTCTAATGGCGCTTGGCTTATAACGTAAATCTTAACGAATATACCCCCTGAATTTGGTTCAAATCGGGTTTAAATTATTTCTACAACCTCAACTATATTTTTTTGAAATTTTTTGCGGGAGGGTTTTTTATCATTTCTTATTTCAAGTTCCGAAATGAGATCCAAAATGATAAAAAGTTTTATTTTTATCGTGTAATCTTTTATGTATTATGGATAGGCTATCTCAATTCTTTAAAAAGTATCGAAATGAAGTAATCGTTGGCTTGCTTTTGTTTCTCCTCTTGATTTTTAGAGATGTAATTAAGTCCTGTATGTAAAATTGAAGGAAATTCAATTCTTTAATCTCAACGGAATAAAAATGAATACAATGCTATTCCCCAAATATCGCTAGTGCTTAATATTCTTGTACTAATTCCTGTTTGTTCAGGGATACTTCTAAAGGCCAATTGGGCTGTTGATTCATACCAAGCATCTGTAAATAGTGGAGATTTGTCTGGATGGATTTTTTTACAAGTTGTCAAAATGGATGGCGTGGATGATGAAAATGGGTTTAACTATGTTTTTGCTCAAAGTGCGGATAACATCGATAAATTATTAGATCCAAAATTTGCTTGGTGGACTAATAATGCAAAAGTTCTCAGCAAATCAGAACAGGATGACCTCGCGCTTCTAACTACGTCATTCAAATGGACAAAAGACGAGCGAAATGTATTCGTGACAGAAGATGATTTACCAGGAGCAGGAGAATATGTACAATTTAATTATGGTCGGCCAGCGAATATAACTGGTTTTATTTCAGAAAATAAAGCACTTTGGAAGCCATTCTTTAAAGACAATATGGCAAAATTGAATATGGGCGGTTGGGGAGTTGCCAGACACCTAACCTCAGGTACGAGTTAAGGAAATACGACGATTATGACTTGGGACGTATTTAAGTCGATGAACGATTTAATGAAATATAGAATTGGCTTCCCATTACCTAAGGAAATGCTGGACAAGTCTAAAATGGCTCAATATGATCCTAATGGATTTACGCACCAACAAATACTTAAGGTATTATCCTATACAACTGCTGCCAAATAATTTTTAATGGCCCCTGGAAACAGGTATCAAATTTTAAGGGATAAACGAAAAAAGAGGTCATACTGGCCTCTTTTTTCGTTTAAAAACCCCTATTAATTTCTGTAAAGAGACATTTTTGGCTTTAGCGAGTTAATTTTTATTTACGTCCCAGTAAATAAAGACGAGGATTGATTGCGACCTTTCTACAAAAATGCGTATCAAAAATACAGGCATTGGTTTTTATGATATATTTGGTGAAAATTTATTCTATAATATTTTTTTATAACTTCAATAAGTAAAATTTTAATCGTCAAATCAATGCATATTATCTCCATACTACTTATTGAAGACGAGCCGGATGTGGTCGATTTTGTTAAAAAGGGCTTGGGGGAAGAATCTTTCGAAGTGTCTGTGGCGCTAAATGGCAAAGATGGCCTTGAAATGGTATTAAACAACCCATATGACATCGTTTTGCTAGATATAATGATACCCGAAAAAAATGGGATAGAGGTTTGCAAGGAAATTAGAGAGCACGGAATTCAAACGCCTATACTATTTTTAACAGCATTAAATACGCCAGACAATATTGCTTTAGGGTTAAATTCAGGAGCGGACGACTACCTAGTCAAGCCTTTTAAGTTCAATGAACTTATAGCACGCATAAATGCTATTTTAAGAAGATTAAATTTGGAGAAAATGGGTGTCCCCAATCCCAAATCTAAATATTTTATTTCCAATTTAGTGCTTGATGATGAAGCAAAAATGGTTAGCCGAAATGGCAAAGACATCGCACTTACCGCGACAGAATATCGATTATTATTTACACTTCTTAAAAACAAGGGCAAAGTACTATCAAGAATGGATCTTTTAGAAAACGCGTGGGATATCAATTTCAACGTAGGTACTAATGTGGTAGACGTTTACATCAACTACCTTCGAAAAAAAATAGATGCTGATTTTGAACCAAAATTGATACATACGGCTGTAGGGATGGGTTATATTCTTAAAGAATCATGAGTAGTATACGTAAAATCACCATTCTGTTAATAATTTCAATAAGCCTGATTTTGTTTTTTTTGGGATCAAGCGTTTATTACTTTTTATCTAATTATTCATACGCAGATTTTTACAAGCGACTAGAGGCTAGAGTTAGTGTTGCAGAAAAACGCCATTTTGAATCCAATCAGAGATACGCCCAAGTATTAAAAACCATTAGGGAAGAGCACTTAGAATTACTTAGCGAAGAAAAAGAATACATATTATATTGCCCTAACGCAGCTGCAATTAAACAATTAGCAGAGGCGAATTCACTTCCTATTAATTTCCTTAAGTTAACTTATACGCAGCAATCTGCTAATTTTCAAAAAGAGGATATTTTTTATTACGGAAAAAAAAGAGAAACGACGAAAGGTTTTTATTTCGTCATCGTTTCGGCAAAAAACTACTATAACACGCACCATTTAATTTTGCTGCGAAAAGTATTACTTGTGGGGGGCCTTATTTCAATTCTATTTATTATTTACCTCACCAATTTATTTTCAAAGAGATTTTTTGATCCAATAGATAATATAATTACTAAAGTAAATAGTATAAGTACAGATAATATACATTTACGATTAGATGATATTAAAAATACAGACGAAATCAAAAGGCTTACCACCACATTTAATAATCTTTTGAATAGAATAGAAATAGCTTTTGAAACAAACAAAAACTTTATTAGTAATGCTTCACATGAATTTGGCACGCCACTTACGGCTATTATTGGTGAGGCAGACGTGGCTTTATTGAAAGATAGAACTCCAGTAGAGTATAAGGAGGCCTTGCAAAAAATACTTAAACAATCAGAAAGGCTCAATAAAATAAGCCAATCCTTGCTTTTTTTAGCACAAATTGGATACAAGAATAATAAATTCAACAATACCATTTTAAGGACGGACGAGTTGATATTGCAAGCCAATGAAATCATGAATCAACTAATTCCTAAAAATAATATAAAAATAGACTTTGAGTTGTTACCTGAAAATCCTAAAAAATTAAAAGTAATGGGGAATAAAGATTTGCTCATGTTAGCCATTACAAACATTATGACAAATGCCTGTAAATATTCGAGCAATAAACCAGTAATTGTAAGTTTGGCTTCCACAAACAATGAAATAGTCCTGATAATTAAAGACCAAGGAATTGGAATTCCTGAGTCAGAATTACCTTTTATATTTGACCCTTTCTTTAGGGCAAGCAATACGGCCGCATATGATGGCTATGGGATTGGGTTACCTCTAACCAAAAACATTATTAAAATTCACAAAGGCGAACTTATTATCAAATCTGTGCAACATAAGGGAGTTACTGTTCAAGTAAAATTACCTATAGCGGCATTCTAAGTCGCTAAAATTTCTGTCCCCCTTCAAGCCAATTAGACCATTATCTACGACTACAATTTGGCTAGTTGCTTGGCTCTATTGTGTCTAGGCTAAAAATCTAATCAAATTCTAATCTTAATCTTAATTGGCTCTAATAGCGTCAGCTTATACTTGTCGTATTATTTATCAATCGCGCACGGCATGGACAAGAAAATACTAATTCCTATCGACTTTAGAATAGAGTCTTTAAATACGCTAAAGTATGCTCTCGAAGAGCGAAAGCAAGAAAAATCAACGATCATATTAATGTATTCAGAGCACATCAGCGATTCGATAACGGAACTATTGTTTTATGATTCAGCAAAAAAAATTAAGGCATTAGCAAGTTCAGAGTTCAATGATGCGATAGCTATCATCTTGAACACATACGAATCTAGTCTTCATGCCATTAAAATAGAACTTTTTAATGGTATGAATAAAAATGCCTTCTTAAATTTTTATACAGCACAACGAATAGATCTTATTTATTTACCCAAAGATTATCGCTTGAAACCTCATAAAAACGGTTTTGACCCAATTCCCCTAATAAAAAAATCGAAAGTTGAATATAAAGAAGTGGCCTGGGCAAGCGACCATGCTTATGCGAGTAAAGATGAATTAAATCAATTATTTAAATAAACGAATATGAGCGAGTCAAAATTTCCAACAAGCCCATTGGGGCGAATAAAATTATTTTTTACTTTTTTTGATTCTCGATGGGAGGATTTGACGAAAGAAAATTGGTTAAATGTAGCTTATAAAGATTTGAGTGCCGGCTTAATCGTTGCCATGACAGCCATTCCGATGGCTATGGGTTTCGCTATGGCCATGGGAATGCGACCGGAACACGGCATTATAGCAGGGGCATTGGCGTGTGTAGTGGGCAGGACATTTGGCGGTTCAAAATACCAGGTTTACGGTCCTACTGCTGCTTTTATTCCGGTTATTGCAGCTTTAATAGCGAAGTACAGTGATCCAGCAAACGGTGGAACTTTTGAACAAGCGCATGGTTTCCTTGTTTTGGTATCCATTATCTCCGGAATTATCTTAATAATAATGGGTACATATGGCGTGGGTAAATATGCCAAACTTGTCCCAAATTCAATTATTGTTGGATTTACGGTGGGTATTGCGGTGGCTATTGCTGCGACAAACTTCAAAGATATTTTGGGGCTAGATAGCTTTAAAACATTGCTTGGTGATAGTTCTAGAAGTTTGAGTGAGCGAATTAATTTTATGTCGGAACACCTTCATTTAATTAATGGATGGTCAATATTATTAGGGCTAATAACGTTTATTTTAGCAAAATATCTCTTGAAAATATCTATTTATATCCCTGGCCCAGTAATTGCGATGGGTACAGCTACTTTACTGGCAGCCACGTTGTTAACAGATAAAAATATCATTTTAGTTCGCGATTTATATGGATCTATCCCAAATAATTTCTTCAAAATACAAATGCCATTTTTGCCTGCTTTGAACGGAAGTGTAATGCTTGACATTGTATATTTTGTGGTCGGCATTGTATTTGTATCAGGCGTAGAAAGTGTTTTATGTTCGTCGATGGCTGATCGATTAGCTAAAAATGATAGAACGCCATTTAACCCGGACAAAGAATTTTTTGGTCAAGGGTTAGTTCAAATCATCACACCCTTGGTACAAGGATTTCCGTGTACAGGCGCATTGGCCAGAACAGCAACAAGTATAAAAGCCGGCGCTACAACTCCTTTGGCAGGTTACTTTAAAGCTATCCTAAAACTCACCATGGCATTTTATTTGGCTCAATATTTGGAGTTAATTCCGATGGCTTGTATTGGTGGTATTTTGGTCTGGGTAGCCAGCAACATGATCAAACCATCTGAAATAAAAGAAATTAAACAGGCAGGAAAATTCGAATTTTCAATGATGATTTACACGGCAGTTATGGTACCAATTACGGACTTTTTAACTGGAGTACTTTCTGCATTGGTTATTTATTTTGTGGTGAAGTATGCTTTCAAAAAAGTAAAACCAGCCACTAGTAATTAATTTTATTGGGTGCTTTAAAATCAAATTGGTTTTGTAGTATCACAATATGAAAAACGGCTGCAACATTCCACCCTTTAAGGGAGCCCCCCTGAGCAAGCCATCCGTTAACTGACGGATGGCTTTTTCTTTCTCCATTAGTGAGCTTGGGGAGTCATATCTTTTGATTTTTCCATCACGACTTTTTCTGAAATTAGGCTAGAAAAAAATATTGTTCAGCGACTAATTATAAAGTTTCTGAGATTAGAAATATGAAATTAATTATTTGTAAGTACTTTAGTAATCAAAACAAATACCTATACAATGCTCATTGGTGTATTAAAAGAAACAAAAGACTTTGAGAACAGGGTTGCAATGACCCCCGATATTGTTAAACAGCTCATTAAAAAGGGATTTTCTATTCAAGTTGAATCGGGGGCAGGAAATGCATCTTCCTTTGCAGATCAAGATTATTTACATGCCGGGGCGCAGGTTGTTTCCAACAAAAATGTCTACAGTGCTAAGATTTTTTTGAAAGTAAATATTTTTACACTAGATGAAATAAAACAATTACCACCAGAAAGTATTTGTATCTCCTTCATGTATGCCTATACACAACCTTTAATTTTGAAGGCTTTGCTGGAGAAAAAAATAAGTGCTTTTGCTATGGATGCTGTTCCTAGAATTTCAAGGGCGCAAAAAATGGATGCCTTGAGTTCTCAGGCAAATTTGGCAGGCTACAAAGCCGTATTATTAGGCGCCAATGCATTAACAAAAATATTTCCATTGATGATGACTGCAGCGGGAACAATCACACCAGCTAAAGTTTTAATATTCGGTGCCGGAGTAGCGGGCTTACAAGCTATTGCAACAGGAAAACGTTTAGGCGCCATCGTGGAAGTGAGTGATGTTAGGCCTGAAACAAAGGAACAAGTTGAATCATTGGGGGGGCGTTTTTTAAGTGTCGAAGGTGCAGATGCCGTGAAAGTAGAGGGAGGATATGCGAGTGAAATTTCGGCTGAATTTTTAGCGAAACAAAAAGAGCTGATTGAAGAGAAAATAAAAGATGCAGATTTAGTGATTACCACTGCACTTGTCATAGGCAAAAAAGCACCCATTCTAATTACAGAGGAGATGGTAAAGTCGATGAAAGCAGGCGCAGTCATTGTTGATTTGGCTGTCGAATCTGGCGGAAATTGTAGCTTATCTGAATTTAGTAAAACGGTCGAGAAACATGGTGTGACCATCATTGGGGAAGCCAATTTACCTTCGTTGTTATCCACCAATGCAAGCCAATTATATGCAACAAATATTAGTGCCTTATTACTTCATTTAGCCAATAACGAAACTTTTCATTGGGATATGGAAGAAGAAATTACGGCAGGTGCTTTAATTACGCATCAAGGCAATTTAGTACATGCCTTCACAAAACAAATTGTAAATTTTTAAAGGATATTTCTTATGAATATTGAATCATTGATTATTTTACTCTACGTGCTTGTTCTGGCAAGTTACCTAGGGTTTGAATTAATCGCGAAAGTACCCCCTACATTACACACACCGTTAATGTCAGGTTCTAATGCTATTTCAGGAATTACTATTGTAGGTGCTTTATTGGCTTGTAATGAGCTTGGGTACACTACATTGAGTAAATGGCTAGGGATGTTAGCCTTAGTACTTGCCGTCATAAATGTGGTGGGCGGTTACGCAGTTACAGATCGGATGTTAAAAATGTTTAAGAAAAAATAATGATTTTAATTCAAGTTTTATATCTAATAGCTTCTGTATTATTCATCATTGGTATCAAGATGATGAATAAAACGAAAGAGGCACGCTCGGGTAATTTAGTCTCATCTGTTGGGATGCTTATTGCCATAATAGCCACATTACTGCAGATTAATATCGTATCCATCACAGAAATATTGGCATGTATGGCCATAGGCTCTGCGATTGGTTTATATTATGCATATAAAGTTGAGATGACCAAAATCCCAGAAATGGTTAGTTTATTTAATGGTTTTGGGGGAATAGCATCGGTGGCTGTAGCGGCGTCTGATTTTTGGCTTAAAACAAATGTTAATATGGTACAAATGGGGATCATCATTACCATCAGTATCATTTTAAGCGTTTTTATTGGGGCAATTACATTCACGGGATCAATGGTTGCATTTTTAAAGCTAAATGGAAAGATAACGGGCAACCCAATTACATTTAAAGGACAGCATTTAATCAATTTAATTTTATTGCTTGTCTTCATTGGGGCCTCCGTTTTTGCAGTAGCGAATCAGCTAGATACGTCTATAATAATTGTTTTAACTGCTATTTCATTGCTACTTGGCGTATTAACCGTTTTGCCCATTGGTGGAGCAGATATGCCCGTGGTAATTTCCTTGCTTAATTCATATTCAGGCATGGCTGCATGTGCTACAGGCTTTATATTGAATAATAATGTATTGATTGTTGCGGGCTCCTTAGTAGGTGCGTCTGGAATTATCCTGACACAAATTATGTGCAAGGCCATGAATCGTTCATTGATCAATGTTTTATTAGGAGGGTTTGGACAGACAATTACTAAAGTAGAGGCCGACGGCCCAGAAATTATTGTCAAAGAAGTAGGTGTAGAAGAAGCCGCGATGTTATTTGATGGGGCGTCTTCTGTGATTGTTGTTCCAGGATATGGCATGGCCGTAGCGCAGGCGCAGCACGTAGTTCGCGAATTGTATGAATTGTGTGAAAAAAGAAATATTGAATTCAAATTTGCCATCCATCCTGTAGCAGGCAGAATGCCAGGGCACATGAATGTATTATTGGCCGAAGCCAATATACCCTATGATAAACTTATTGAAATGGAACAGATCAATGATGAGTTTTCAAATACAGATTTAGTATTTGTTGTAGGTGCAAATGATGTGGTTAATCCTGCAGCGCAGACCAATCCAAAGAGCCCTATTTATGGAATGCCTATTTTAAATGCAAGTAAAGCAAGAACTGTCATCGTAAGTAAGAGAAGTATGGGGAAAGGATATGCGGGAGTAGAAAATGAATTGTTTGGATACCCTAATTGCCTCATGTTATTTGGTGATGCCAAGCAGACAATTGCGAAACTAGTGATGGAGTTAAAAGAACTTTAGTGCCCTTTAGATTAATCGTTTATCCATAACGGCTCGGATCCGGGCAGTTATGGGCATAATATTCGGCATCCCGCTGCGAACAAACGCCCGGATAATCACCTTTCAAGCCTTGCATATCACGAATCAATTGGAAATGCAGATGTGGCGGCCATCCCCCATTTTCATCCGAATTTCCCAGGTGGCAAAGCTTTTGTCCAGCACTTATCGGCAATCCTATTTCTAGTTGGCTTAAATCACCCATCGACAGGTGCCCATATAAACTGTAGATATTTTCCGCCGGGTGATGTAAAATGATCGTTGGCCCATAATTACCAGCCCCATGATTCACCTGAAAACTACGCACTTCACCGTCTAATGGTGCAAAAACAGGTGTTCCCGCTTTCGTCCAAAAATCCATCCCCAGGTGAATGTTTCTAAAATCAGCTGAAGATGTTGCGAAATTAGCATAGGTCTCATAAATAACCCGGTGTTCCAGGTATCCGCCAAAACCAATCTTATCACCAATCTTCGACTCGATGTACGCCTTAAATGCGATGTCATTCCCATAGATTGATGGAAGTAAGTCCAAATTCGTAGCACTTAAATCAAGTGCGACACAAGTGCTATCAGATATGGGTTTCCCAAAAAGTCGGTCAATCATGTGGGTATAAATTCCTCTAATGTATCGTAAATCCTATTTTCTTATGCTCCATATTTCATTGATGGGATCTCCCTTGCTTGACAAGCCGGAGTGTTCCCAATCACCATCTTTTAATGCATAATTGAATTTTAAACGAAGACCTACTCTAGTCTCATCTTTCGAAAAGAACTCAATACGCTCAGCGTACTCACCATTTTGGGTCGTGTAGGTACCACCCCCAGTTCCCAGGAATTGCTTCGTATCGGTATCGTAAGCGATCCATTGAAATCGAGTTCCCGATAAAATTTTCATCGTTTTTCTGGCTACGCTGGTGTCGCGTTTTTGCACTTTACCATCCGTGATTCTTCCCGACATCAGCCATGCGCCTTGAAGTACACCAGGCTTGCCGTCATCGATTCTTCTAAATTTTTTCTTGCTGCCTATGATGGTGAGGGAATCATGTGTAATCGCTATTTTAAAGCTGACCTCTGTGCCAACGAGCGCAGCATTATCCGTGTGAAATTCTCGTTTTTCGGTCATGACGTCCCCATTCAACTTCCATGTTCCACCATTGGCATGGATAAACTTGCCGTTACTTGCATTGTATATGGTCAATACCTGATAGCCATCGGCAAAAATGACAACACTTTTTAGCGTGTCTCCACGTTCAGAAATAGATTTAGATTCCCAAGCGCCTAACGGGCTTTGGGCATGAACCCCAATAGACAGGGTTGCGCAGACCATTAATAGTATGATTTTTTTCATCGTGTTAAACTGATTTGGTTAAATTCTATGTCATTAATTTCCTAATAGCCACTCAAATACATTGAGATTCTTAATTCCACTTCGATCTTGTTTGAAGGAGTCAGTTGTTAATAGGTATTTTGGGTAATTGTCTGTTATTCTTTCTAATGCGGAAAACTCTCGTTCTATGGTATTTTCGGAGGCTAGTTGCCATGCGATTTGGTAATATTCGATTTCGCCAGTAGGACTTATACCGACAAAATCGATTTCTGTATTTCGCGCTGTTCCTGTCCAAACCTTATATCCTCTTCGGATAAGTTCCAAATAAACGACATTTTCCAATATGTGAACGCACTATTATCAAAACTTGTAAATTTTGCAAGTTTTGATAATAGTGGTTTGTTTCTATTTCGCCACCAAAAACTTATTCACATCTAACCAATGCACAAACGCATCAAACCATTTATTGCTCGTTCTATTCGGATTGCCCAGGCCAAAGCCATGTCCCCCATTTTGGTATAAATGAAATTCCACGGGTCTGCCGGCTTTGAACCAAGATTCAATCACACCAAATTGGGAGTTAAACAAGAAATCATCAGAGGCGATGGCATTAAACATCGGGGGAGCGTTTTTAGGCACTTTTACGGGTCCCATCCCCCCATATATCGGACCAATAAATGCGAGCGTCATCGTTTTTGAATGTAAGGTAGCGTGCATCGTTAAACCCGCTCCAGCAGAGAATCCAATCATGCCAATGCGTTCCTTATCCACGCCCCAGGCTGCGGCATTATTTAGGATCATCGCATAGGCTGCCTCAGCATCTGCGAGCTGGTTGGTTAAATCCATTTGAGCCATTGGATTGGTATTCTTTGCCGTGCTGTCTGTCTTTTGAGGAGCCGGGCGCGGGCGGTTCATCCAAGCCGTAAAATCGTCCAATTTTTCTGGGGTTGGGAATAAGCGGTATTTTAACACAAAGGCAGTTATGCCTTTTTTGGCAAGGGCTTCGGCCACTTCCCAACCTTCATTTCCCATGGAAAGCCAACGGTACCCCCCGCCTGGAGCAACGATGACAGCTGCGCCATTTGCCTTACCCTTTTCTGGAAAGATGGGCGTTAATGTGGCAGTTGATATATTGCGGGCCATCGGATCTCCCCACTGACGAAACCACGTTTCTGGTGCAGGCTGGTCCTTTACGGCGCCCGTATTTAAGGGAATGGCATTGGGTTCTTTGGGAGTTTCAAGCGGATAAATGGTTCCATCTTGAGCGCTAGCGGAGAATGCTAGACAGGAAATAAGGGCAAAAAATAGCGATTTCATAAGTTTAGAGCGATAAGGTAAATACTTTATAATGCATTTATTGTCATTGTTTATCAGGCAATAATCTAAAACTTGATCATTAGTAAGGCGATTTACAATCCGACCAAATGTATAAATCATTTGGACCATTGCTTTTATTTTTATAGGATTTTTGGCCCCAGGCTCAGTGTATTTACTAGTTGTAAGAAAGTAGGCATCTACATATCCCCAACAAATCACATTGTCTATGAACAAATTATATAACCATTAAGTAAATGAATAGGTTTGCTTTAGGTCTTTGTGATTGCCTTTTTAACCCGGTTTTAACAACAAAACTAGTCTCATAAAAATTATTCAAAACTTCAATTATAATATTTTTATAAATAATTTAACTATCCTATGCTCGTATAAGGATAGTTGGCGCTCACTTAGGTGTTATAATTGTGTCCAAAGTAGTATTATTATTGTATATAGGTATCTTTTTCAAATCCTTTAAACCTTAAATTTTTAACTATGAAAAACATTTCAACGATTCATCGAATTGGAATTCGGTCAATGGGAATTTTCCTAGGGCTGTTTTTAATTCTATCGAGTACCTTGATGGCGCAACAACAAGCCGCCACAGGAAAAGTGAAAGGAACAGATGGAGAACCGGTTATCGGCGCCTCTGTTTCAGTTGTCGGAACTTCCCGCGGTGCATCCACTGATGGAGAAGGTAATTTTAAAATTAGTGTAAGTAGAAATGAAACCTTGCGCATAAGCTCCGTGGGTTTCAACACAACGGATGTGGTTTACACCGGGCAGAAGTCGGTGGACGTAATCTTAACGGTTGACAACAAAACCTTAAACGAAATCATCGTGGTAGGTTACGGTAGCCAAAGCAAGAAGGAGATTACGGGAGCTGTTCAAACAATTTCTTACAAGGAATTAAAAGATTTGCCCGTTACGCAGATCGGCCAGAAATTACAGGGCCAATTAGCCGGTGTTCAAATTAACCAAACTACAGGTCGCCCTGGACAAGGTATGAACATTCGTATTCGTGGACAATTGTCGGTTTCAGCAGGTTCTGATCCATTGTATGTTGTCGATGGCTTTCCTATTACAGGCTCTATCGGGGCAATGAACCCGGATGAAATTGAAGACATCTCCGTTTTAAAGGATGCATCTTCAACATCACTTTACGGTTCGCGTGCGGCAAATGGTGTCGTTTTGATTACTACCAAGAAAGGAAAAGGCTCAGGAATGTCTGTAAGTTTCAACACATTTACAGGTATGCAACAAGTTCCTATGAAAGGCCGTTTGAAAATGATGAATGCAGAGGAATTTGCACAATTTAAGAAGGAGTCTTTTGAAGATGCGAAACAACCCGTACCAGCGGAATTTCAAAATCCATCTCAATACAAAGATAAAGACAACGATTGGTATGGTGCATTACTTCGTACATCACCAATTACTAGCCATAACTTAACTATTACGTCCAACACGCCGAAGTCAAGAACTTCGTTGGTTGCTGGTGTATTAGATCAAAAGGGTGTTGTTAGAAATACGGACTATCAGCGGTATTCATTACGTTTAAATTCGACGTATGACATTTCTGATAAGGTAACTGTTGGGTTTAACCTAGCACCACAATTGGTATATGACAATACGCCAAGAACTGACGGTGATCGTGGAACAGGTATTTTGTTCAATGCATTACACACGTGGCCAATCATGCCTATTTATGAGGCTGATGGAAAAACGTTGACCAAGTTTAATCGATTCCCTGCAAGTACGGGTAATATTTTTGCGTATGCCAACTGGGTTCGTTCGGCGGATCAGTTAATCAATGAAACAACAGCGACAAATTTATTGTCTAATGCATTCGTTGAGTATGAGCCAATCAAAGGCTTAAAAGTGCGTTCATCTATGAATGGAGAAATTTTAAGAACTAAATTCTTTTTCTTTAATCCATCAGATGCAACTTCTAGAATTAATGTACCTATTCCAACAACCGCAGAGTCAATCCGTGAGAACGTTGAAAACTTATCGTGGTTAAATGAAAATACGGTAACATACGGAAAGACGCTTTGGGATGATCATAAATTTGAAATATTAGGAGGTTATACGAATCAGTATTTCCGTCAAGAATCGACACGAATCCAAGCGGATACGTACGCGGATGATCGCCTTCCTACAATCCAAGGAGCGATTAATATTTCGCGTGGAGGAACTAACTCGGGAGTTCAAGAGTGGTCGTTAACATCCTATTTAGCTCGTTTGAACTATAACTATAAAGGGAAATACCTATTAAATGCGGCTATTCGTAGTGATGGTTCGTCTCGTTTTGGTTCAGATAATCGCTGGGGAACTTTCCCTTCTGTGGGTGCAGGCTGGGTTGTTTCGGATGAGCCATTTATGCGCGACTTACCCATGGTTTCATTTATGAAATTGAGAGGAAGCTGGGGAATTATTGGAAACAATAACTTAGGAAACTATACCTCGTATGCTTTGATCAACAATACAGTTAATGGCGTATTTGGTAATACGGTTGCAACAGGTGCTGCAGTAAGTTCACTAGCAAATCCTAATTTAGGTTGGGAGACGACCCAACAATTAGATTTGGGAGTTGATATTAATATGTTTGATGATCGCATCAACTTTGCGTATGACTATTACAAAAAGAACACAACGAACCTATTGTATGCCGTTCAAGTTGCACAAGAATCGGGTTTTGGAAATTTCAATGATAATATCGGGGAAATTAAGTTCTGGGGTCACGAGTTTTCTGTGAACACAAAAAACACAACAGGTAAATTGAAATGGACAACAAACGCAAATATTTCGTTTAACCGAAACGTTGTGGTTGCGTTAGCTCCTGGTATTGACCGTGTGTACGGAACGTTTCACATTACGCAAGTAGGCAAGCCATTTGGTCAATTTTATGGTTTGATTTCTGAGGGTATGTATAAAAATGCGGAAGATTTAGCGAATTCTCCTAAAGTACCAGGACGTTCCACAGTGGGAAGTATCAAACTTAGAGATATTAACGGCAACGGGAGGATTGATTATGGTGGAAATAACGATGACCGGACAATTATGGGAAATCCTTTTCCTGATTTTGTTTATGGTATTACAAATAACATAACTTATGGAGATTGGGACTTTAACATTATCGGATCAGGATCACAAGGCAATCAATTGTTAGTGAGACATATTTATTCCACAGCTAATCTAGATGGGGTATTTAATATGGTTGAAGGAGCTAAATACCGTTTCCGTTCGGAGGCTAATCCAGGTATGGGTATGTACGGAACGACTGTAGGCGGTGGTAACGTAACCGGTATCGAGCGGGATTGGATGAACAGCCGTTTTGTTGCGGATGCGTCTTATTTCACGATTCGTAACATTACCTTGGGTTACACATTTTCGAAGCCGACTAAAGTTTATAAGTCACTTCGTGTGTATACGTCATGCCAACAAGCTTACGTATTTACCAAATATTGGGGAGGACCTAATCCAGAAACCTCGGCACAAAGTAATGGTCAAGGTGATGGCGGTAACTTGAGCCCAGGTGTAGATTTATCAAACTACCCAGTTCCAAGAACTTTCACGGTAGGCGCAAACTTCAATTTTTAACTAGCTAACTATCAAACGTTTATTTTAGAAAAAATGAAAAATAAAATCATATTAAGCTGTTTGTTGGCCATAGGACTATCTGGTTGCACAGCTGAATTTTTGGAAATAACACCAGAAACAAGTTTAAGTTCGGTCACGTTTTTTAAAACGGAGGCGGATTTTCAGCAAGCAGTGAACGCTTGCTACGTACCATTACGTACGATATACAATGATCGTTCGTATTTATTGTCGGAGATGCACTCAGATAACACGTATTATTATCGGAATACGGCATTTGGTGCTACTGAGCAACAAGAGGATTTGGCAGATTTTTCTATCCCTGTATCCAATGGTCTGACTACAAATACACACGTGTTAAATCAGTATCGTCAAGATTATTTGATCATTGCACGGGCAAACCAAATTTTAGATCGTATTGATAAGGCTGATTTTGATGCCGCAGCCAAAGGCAACCTGAAGGGTCAAGCACAGTTTATGCGTGCTTTCGCTTATTTTGAAATTTATCGCTATTTCAACAAAGGGCCTCTTCAATTAACTGCTGTGGCCAATCGGGAACAAGCTGCTGCTAAGGTGGGTACAGCCGCTGATTTAGAAAAAATCATCATTGGTGATTTGACAGGTGCTGCTGCTACCTTAAAGACTAAATCAACGCAAGAGCCAGGTCGTGCAACCTCCGCTGCGGCTAAAACACTTTTAGCCAACATGTATTTGATTCAGAAAAACTGGCCTGCAGTAGAAAAACTGTGTAAAGAAATTATCGCAGAGGGGCAACATTCATTAATGCCAGATTATAATGACGCCTTTACGACAAGTACAGGAAATAAGAATAATGCTGAAAGCATTTTTCAGGTTCAGTATCAAGAGGGAGCGAATGGTTTTCAAGGAAGTTTTATGTACAACTTTATGCCTCGCCCGATGGCTGCCAGTGAATTGGTGACTTTGTCTAAAACCTCAAATCCACAGCCACAAACTGGAGAAGGAAATAACGCCCCAATGCCTGAACTTATCGCCTCATATGAGCCTGGCGATTTACGTAAAGATGCGTCCATTGGATACATTACCTGTGCAAGTACACTTTGGGAAGGCAAAACGTACCCTTACATCAAGAAGTTCGTGAGACCACATTCTTTGAATGGTAACCACGGAATGAACTGGCCTATTTTCCGGTACTCAGAAGTTCTTTTATTCTTGGCGGAGGCCTTGAATGAGCAAGGAAAAACTGCGGAAGCTGCTCCATTCATGAACCAAGTGCGCAAGCGTGCAGGATTGGCTGAGACAACTGCCACAACCCAAGCAGCTTTTCGTACAGCTTTGATGAAGGAACGTCGTATGGAATTAGCGTTTGAGAACAAGCGCTGGCATGACTTAACGAGAACAGATACTTTTAAAGAAGTAATTACAGCAAAAGGAAATAGAATCAAAGCAGATCCATTTGCCCATTACTATCAAAGAGGTTTCACACTTCGGAGTAACTCATTCACCGTAATTGAGAAATACTATCCGATGCCTGCTGATGAGGCGGCATTGAATCCGAATATTAAGTAATTCACTTTTCTTTTTAGAGCTGCCGTTAATTCGGCAGCTCTATTTTTTCTCGCACATGCCTATCCTTCAAATTTTTTTAGCCGTTTGTTTATTTTTCAGCACTTCTTTTTTTGCTGCGAATCCACCTAGGTTTAAAAAAATTACGCTTACATCCACATTCGTTTCCGAGGGTGTTTGTATAGGAGATGTGAATCGTGACGGGAAAAAAGATATCATTGCCGGTGCTTTTTGGTTCGAAGCTCCGCGTTGGACCCAACATACTTTTACTACAGAAGTTCGCTACAATAAATCATTACAAAAATTTCCTGAAGGATATCCCTTTAAAGTGGATGAAGGATATGCTGATTCTTTCGCTCAATTTGCGGCTGATATTAATCATGATGGTTGGGTCGATGTGATTAAAATTGGTTTACCCGGCGAAGCAATTCATTGGTTAGAAAACAACCAAAATAAGCCAGGACTTTGGAAAAAGCATGAATTGTATAGCTCATTTGGGAATGAATCGCCTTTATTTGAAGACGTTAATGGAGATGGTCGCCGAGATTTAATTGGTAACGACTCCAAAAATAAGCGAGTGATTTGGCTGGAGGCACCTGGAAAGAAAGATACGACGTGGGTCGCGCATGTAATTTCTTCTAACCCAACCTTAGGTACGCATAAATATACGCATGGTTTAGGTTTTGGAGATTTAAATCAAGATGGTCGCAAAGATGTGATTATTAAAGAAGGTTGGTGGGAAATGCCTATCGATCTAACCCAAAATTGGACTTTCCATCCTTTAAATTTATCTTATGACGCATCGCAAATCTATGTGCAAGATTTTGATGGTGATGGGGATATGGACATTTTAAGTTCCTCCGCGCATGATTACGGAACTTGGTGGCATGAGGTGAAAAATTTAGCCAAAGGCGATGTGGAGACACACCTAATTCAAAAGGAATTATCGCAGACACATGCGCTTCAGCAGCATGATGTAAATCGAGATGGGCATGCTGATTTTATTACGGGTAAACGCTACATGGCGCATAATGGAAAAGATCCAGGCGAATTTGAAAAGGCGTTACTTGTTTGGTACGAATTAATTCCAAGTCATTCACCTACATGGAAAGCCCACATCATCGATGAAGATTCAGGGTCTGGGATTCACTTTTTCGTACAGGACATGAATCGAGATAAAAAAGAAGACCTTGTTCTATCAAATAAAAAAGGGGTTTTTCTATTTGAAAAATTATAGTGAAAAATTTCATGCCGATAAACCATTTTTTAAACTTTTTAAACTAATTTAAAATTCTAAATCAATGCATATGAAAACTCATTACCATCGATTCATATGGCTATTTGTCTCCTTACTGGCTCTTCAAGCTCCTAGCTTTGGCCAGAAAAATAAACAGTCAGAGAAGGGGTTTAAATCCATTTTTAACGGAACATCCTTACAAGGGTGGGAAGGAGATCCTACCTACTGGCGGGTGGAAAATGGCACTATTACTGGCGAAATCACGCCTGCAACGCTATTGAAGCGGAATACCTTTATTATTTACCGGGATGCTAAGCCATCAGATTTCGAATTGAAATGTGAGGTTAAAATCAGTAAAGAAGGTAATACAGGTATCAATTATCGGTCTGAGGAGTTATTGCCCGATTTGCCATTTGCATTAAAAGGATATCAGGCTGACATCGATGGTGCGATTCGTTACACGGGTCAAAACTATGAGGAACGTGGCCGTACAACCCTGGGATACCGTGGTGAGATTGTGAGTGTCAACGAGCAAACGGATCCAGAAGTTAAAAACAACCTTCGTGCTTTTTCAGCTCGTAATGCTTGGTTGCCTCGTAAGGTAACGGGTTCATTAGGGAATTCTGATACGTTGAAAACGAAGATTAAATCAGAAGATTGGAATGAAGTACATTTGATTGTTAAAGGAAATCGTCTTTTACATTATGTCAATGGAGTTTTAATGAGTGATGTCACCGACTTGGATAAAGTTAATGGCAAATCAGAAGGTTGGTTAGGCGTTCAAGTACACGTAGGCCCTCCGATGAAAGTAGCGTACAGGAATATTCGTATCAAAAACCTAAAATAAAATGAAACCAATTTTTAAGTATTTATTAGCGCTCGTTGCGGTAGTTGGCCTAGGAAGTGCTGGCTACAACAGTTTATTTAAGATTGAACCTGCTCACGTGGAAGGTGTAAATCCTAAGTTGGATAAAATCAGATTACAACCTGGTTTCAAAATTGAACACTTAATAAGCCCATCTGATGAAAACATGGGTTCTTGGGTTTCGATGACTTTTGATGATAAAGGTCGCATGATTTGTTCAGATCAATATGGTGGATTATATCGTTTGACAATTCCTGCGATCGGATCGGCCAGCGTGAAGCCACAAATCGAGAAATTAAAATTTGGCAAAGGCGTGGATACCTTAGGTATTGGAAACGCGCATGGTATGTTGTATGCATTTAACAGTCTCTATGTGATGGTTAATGCGCGCGCAACTAGACCTGGCGCTTCGGCTCCTTCGGGTCGTGGACCTGCTCCTGGCTATACTCCTAGAGGAAGTGGTTTGTACCGAGTTCAGGATTTAGACGGAGATGATCAATTTGACAAAATCACGTTGATGAAAGAATTTAAAGGAGAAGGCGAACATGGTCCACACAGTATCATTTTATCTCCTGATAAGAAATCTATTTTCTTGATTTCAGGAAATCATACAGATGTTCCAGACATGGATGCATATCGTCTGCCTAAAAACTGGCAAGAAGATAATATTTTCCCGTTGATCAAAGATCCACGTGGACATGCGAATGATCGTATGGCTCCGGGTGGTTGGATTGCCAACATAGATCCAGAGGGTAAAAAATGGGAATTGGTTTCTGCTGGATATCGTAATGCTTTTGATATAGCTTTTAATGAGACAGGAGATTTATTTGCTTATGACGCGGATATGGAGTGGGATTTTGGTTTACCGTGGTATCGTCCAACACGTATTTGCCATGTAACAAGTGGTAGTGAGTATGGCTGGAGAACAGGTAATAGCAAATGGTCAACAACTTATCCAGATAATTTACCACCAGTATTGAATATTGGACAAGGATCACCTACCAGTTTATTGTCTTTGAAGGATGCTAAGTTTCCAGCTAAATACAAGAAATCTTTGTTGGCTTTTGACTGGACATTTGGTATTGGTCACTTAATTAAATTAAAATCTTCTGGATCTACTTTCTTGGCTGATCGCGAAGAGTTTATTTCAGGTATTCCTTTGCCTTTGACAGACGGTGTTGTTGGACCTGATGGAGCACTTTACTTTATGGCCGGTGGTCGTCGTTTAGAATCTGATGTATATCGTGTAAGTTATGTAGGGACAGAAGAAGCTAGTGCCAAAACATTAGTGGCAGCTCCTAATGCATTAAACGAAACTCGTCGTAAGATTGAACAATTTCACCAAGGAGCAAATCCAGCAGCCGTTGCATTTGCTTGGCCTTATTTAAAGCACCCAGATCGTTTTATTCGCTATGCAGCTCGAATGGCATTGGAGCACCAGCCTGTTGCTGAGTGGAAAGATAAAGCCATGTCGGAAAAAGATCCGATTGCCGCAACGCAGGCACTTATCGGTCTAATTCGTCAAAGCAAGCCTGAATTTAAATCAGGGATTTATGCAGCTTTATTAGCGATCGACAATAAAGCATTTACGGAATCTCAAACGCTAGATATCTTGCGTGCATATGAATTAGCAATGTTGCGTTTAGGAATGCCTGATGCATCGATGTCTTCAAAAATCATTGCGAAATTTGATGCCAAATATCCATCAAATCGTATGAATATGGACCGTGCATTGAGTCGTTTACTTGTTCCTTTGGAAGCTCCAAAAGTGATTGAACGTACGTTGAAGTTAATGGAAACGAAGGATACGGCTAGTGCTACTGCTTATCGTGTAGAAACAGCTACTTCGTCTGCTGATTTAATTATGCGTAATCCTCAATATGGAACGGACATTGCGAAGATGTTGGAGAAAATTCCACCAGCACAGCAAACTTATTTAGCCACGATGTTATCGGCAGCTAAGACTAATTGGACACCTGAGTTGCATGAGCAATATTTCGCTTGGTTCAAACGTGGTTTTGAATTCTCAGGAGGACGTAGTTATATTGGTTTTATTGACCGTGCACGTAAATTAGCTTTGAAAAATGTGGCGGAATCTAAGCGCGCTTATTACGATAAATTAGGAGGTGCCGATATGTTAACTTCGAATGGGAATGATGTTATGAATATCAATTACCCGAAAGGTCCTGGAAAGCAATGGAAGTTGGAAGACGCGGTAGCGTTATTAGATGCTCCATTAGTTGATCGTGATTTCCAAAATGGAAAATCAATGTATGCGGCGACCACGTGTATTCGTTGCCATGCTTTAGGAAGTGAAGGCGGCGGGAACGTAGGACCGGATTTAACCAATCTAGGAACGCGATTCTCGAAAAAAGATATGTTGGAGTCCATCATCAATCCAAACAAAACTGTTTCGGATCAATATGCGGCGACTCAAATCATGTTGAGAAACGGTACATCTGTGATTGGACGTGTGACCAATGAAGATAAAATGGCTTACTATGTTTCTCAAAATCCATATGCGCCAGAGCAAATTGAAAAAATAGTAAAGAAAAATGTTCGTTCAGTTAAATACTCACCTGTTTCAAGTATGTTGCCAGGTTTGATTAACAGCTTAAATGGCGAAGAATTAAAAGATTTAATGGCTTATTTGATGTCAGGCGGAAGCGAAAGTAACGCCATGTTTAAGAAAAAGTAGTATGAATTATGCCGGAATGGACCGATAAAATATCGAATCACAAGCAATTAGGAGGAATTGAGACGTCCGTTTTAGATAACGGTGCAGGTAAAGGAGTCCGAATTGCTTGGATTGATACGGGTTCAGGATTTCGTTATAAAGTGGTACTTGATCGTGCCATGGATATTGCGGAGGCATTTTTCAACCAGTATAGTCTTGCGTGGATAAGTCACGTAGGAGTTTTAGGGCCTCAACCTATGTCGAACCAAGGAATTGATTGGCTTCGTACATTTGGTGGAGGCCTTTTGGTTACGTGTGGTTTAGATCATGTAGGTGGACCTGATGAAGATGCACATGGTACGCGTGGCGTGCATGGTTTAATCAGTAACATACCTGCAGAAATCATTTCCATTCAGCAACCAGATGTACATGCAGGTAATTTAGATATGTCGATTACAGGAATTATACGCCAACATAAAATTTTTGGTCCTTGCTTGACACTGAAGCGAACCATATCGGGTCGTTTGGGGCAAGCAGGTTTAACGATTAAAGATGAGGTGATTAATGAGGGTAATACGCCGGCTCCTTTCATGCTTTTATATCATTTTAATTTCGGTTGGCCTTTAGTCGACGAAGGAACAGATATCATTTGGAAAGGAAAATATCGCGTGGCCTCTGACCCTAAACTTGTGGGGATAGCCGACATCAAAAAATGCCCGGATCCTTTATCCATTCATGATGGGCCAGGAGAATCTGTCGTATTTATAGAGCCCGAGGCAGACGCAGATCATCACGTATATTGTGGTTTATGGAATGAAAAAAAGCAGTTGGGGGTTCAGATATCTTTTGATAAGAGGGAATTACCGTGGTTGACCAATTGGCAGCATTTTGCCAAAAATGAATATGTGACCGGCATTGAGCCAGGAACAAATCCACCGATTGGCCAGAAGGCAGCGAGAGAATCAAACGCATTGACTTTCTTAGCCCCTGGAGAAAAAAAATCAATCGAAGTAAATTTATCCGTATTGGGACCCGAGGTAGGCCCTTACACAACTTATACTAATTTTATCAATTTAATTAATGAATAATGAGCAATAATGCAGCTAAAGCGCTAGAGCAAGGTAAAGGTATTTTACGATTAGCCCCAACATGGGTTCCGAGGTCTTTTTGCGTGCCTGGTAGACGAATAAAATTACATCCAGATGATTACTATGTTTTGGGTGGTGTACGTGGTGGAATCGATGAGCGGTGGTTATCGTCAACGACCCCCGCAAAAAATGGTCCATTGACTGGCGAAAATGAAGGCTTAAGTGCAGTTGTTTATTCCGAAGGAGGAAAAGAAGAGCAGATTCTATTGATTGATGTAATCGAGGCATTGAAAGGTGAAGTGATCGGTGATCGTTTATGGAATGAATACAAATCATGGCCAATGTACTCCAAGTTTTTTGATAACATGGGGCCTTTGCCACATCACATTCACCATAATGATGAACATGCGGCTAAGATAGGCCAATTGGGAAAACCAGAAGCCTATTATTTCCCACCGCAACTAAATAACCATGGGGGTGATTTTCCCTACACGTTTTTTGGAATCGCACCGGGAACGACTAAAGAGCAAATAAAAGAGTGTTTGATGAACTTTACGAAGGGGGATAACAAAATCACCATGTATTCTCAAGCATTTCCATTAATACCGGGCACTGGCTGGGATGTTCCTCCGGGGATGTTGCATGCTCCAGGAAGTATGTGTACGTATGAACCACAAAAAGCTTCAGACGTATTTGCGATGTATCAATCCTTAGTAAATGAAGCGGTAATTCCAGAAGAATTATTGTGGAATGGTACTCCAAAAGAAGAAATTGGAAATTATGACCAATTGATGGAAGTGATTGACTGGGATTTAAATACCAATCCAAATTTATTGGAAACTCGTTTTATGCAACCAATTCCTGTTTCGGATGAGGCGGAGATGGAAGCCAATGGATATTCTGAAAAGTGGATTTGCTACCGTTCAGATGCATTCTCAGCGAAAGAATTAACGGTTTTCCCAGGACAAACAGTGACGATTACGGATGCTGCTGCCTATGGTTTAATCATGATGCAAGGTCATGGTAAAATGGGCGTTTGGAATATAGAAACACCTTCATTGATTCGTTATGGACAATTGACCAACGATGAGTTTTTTGTTACTGAAAAAGCAGCAAAAGCGGGCGTTCAAATTACGAATCATTCTACGACGGATCCTATTGTGATGTTGAAGCACTTTGGTCCATCAAATCCAGATTTAAAATTTTAAACTTATTAATTTTTTTAATATGAATACGTATCCAAAATTACACAATGCCACATGGCCTGGTATTGTAGGAAAAGGTCCAGATTCCGAGCCGGTTATTTCGTTGGACAACATGTTAGCTATGACCGCTGCCGCTGAGGTGGATGGTGTGAAATTTGATGGAGTGGATATAGGTTTATTGCCTCCTCATTTTGATATCGAAAGTGGGAAAGAAGGAGCGAAAGCCTTAGCTGATAAAGTAGCTGCCCACGGATTAGAAATCGGAAGTTTAGTAGCGCCTATTTGGGCTGGAAATGCGATGGGAGATAAGGATGCACGTGACACGTTTGTGGATATGGTGCGCCGCTCTTGTGAAATTGGCGCTGAATTACGCAAAATTGGTATTCGTCCTTACGGGATTGTTCGTATTGATTCTGCTGCTGGAGTAGCGGATTGGGCGAAAGATCCTAAAGGAAATTCAAAATTGATTGTTGACACATTCCAAAGAGCCTGTGACGTTGCCGCAGATTTCGGTGAAAGATTGGCTGCAGAGGGAGAAATTTGCTGGGGTGGCATGCACTCATGGCGCAATATGATTCAGACATTAGAAGCCGTAGACCGTCCAAACATTGGTTTCCAAGCGGATATGTCGCATACGTTATTATACACGATGGGATATAATTGTCCTGAAGATCGCATTTTACCTGTTGATTATCAGTGGGATGATCGCGAGGTATTGAAAGCTTCATTAAAAGAATTGACAGCTGCGCTTCGTCCATGGACGATTGATTTTCACGTAGCTCAAAATGACGGCACGGTTCATGGAACGGGAAGTCATGATAAGACGGGTCGTCACTGCCAAGCGACGGATCCCAACGGTAAGTTGGTGATTTCTGAAGATGCTGGCTTCTGGCTTCGTGATGAAAAAGGAGCATTAACTAAGGCGTTCAAGCATATTTGCTGGGACGGTTGCATGTTCTCAAATTCTGTGATGGAACAACAAAAAACTTGGAATGATATTTTAGCCGCAATGATTCAAGTGCGCAATGCGCATGGTTGGTCATAATAAACCTATTAACTATGAAACAAATACGAATTGGATTAATTGGCACTGGATTTATGGGAAGAACCCATTCCAATGGATATAATCGTTTACAGAATTTTTTCCCTGATTTAGTTTGTACGCCTGTATTGCAAGCCGTTTGTTCGCGTAATGAGGCAAGTGTAAAAGCATTTGCTGCCCAATGGGGGTATGCTTCTTATGAGACTGATTGGCGTAAAATGATTGCACGTGATGACATCGATGCGGTGGATATTTGTACACCAAATGATACGCATGCTGAAATCGCTATTGCTGCGGCCAAGGCTGGGAAAATGATTTTGTGCGAAAAGCCTCTATCAAGAACGTTAGCAGAGGGCGAAGAAATGGTCAAAGAGATTGAAAAGTCTGGTGTGGCGAATACGGTTTGGTATAATTACCGACGTTTACCTGCGGTTAGCTTAGCGAAGCAAATCATAGATTCCGGAAAATTGGGACGGATTTTTCACTACCGGGCCAATTTCCTTCAAGATTGGACTATTTCACCTGATTTACCACAGGGAGGTGCTGGAACTTGGCGATTGGATGTTGAGGCGGCCGGTTCAGGAGTTACGGGTGATTTATTAGCCCACTGCATTGACACAGCCATGTGGCTAAATGGTGGTATTGCCGATGTATCCGCGATGACGGAAACCTTTATTAAAGAACGTGTTCACGTTGGTTCAGGCGCAGTGAAAAAAGTAGGCATTGATGATGCATGTATTTTCCATTGCCACTTTGATAATGGCTCGTTAGGCCTTTTTGAATCTACGCGGTATGCACGTGGCCACAAGGCCCTTTATACATTTGAAATAAACGGCGAGCATGCTTCATTGCGTTGGGATTTGCATGATTTAAATCGCTTAGAAATGTTTGACCATGCCGATGACTCGTTAACGCGTGGGTGGAAATCCATATTGGTTACTGATGGCAACCAACCTTACATGGACAAATGGTGGGTTCCTGGTTTAATCATTGGCTATGAGCATAGTTTTGTTCATCAAGCCGCTGATTTTTTCAAAGCATTAGGAGAGAATACGCCTTGTGCACCTACATTTAGAGACGCGTTACAAACACAACGTGTTTGCGAAGCCGTGATTGAATCGGCGAACACGAAGTCTTGGAAAGATACGCATGTTGAATGGCCTTGAGTACGAGTTTACTCGTAATTGAGGACCTCTCGCTATCTTTTTCCGAGTCTCAGGTCCTCAAATCAATTTGTTTGACCTTAGACAAAGGCCAAATACAGGCTATTGTAGGGGAAAATGGAGCGGGTAAATCTTCTTTATTTAAATGCATCATGGGAATTATATCCCCTAGTTCAGGGGATATTTCCTTTTTAGGCAATAGAATTCAGAACAGCTCAATTCGGGAAATTTTAACAGCAGGAATCTCCATGATTCACCAAGAGCTGTTATTGATTCCCGAATTGACTGTGGCTGAAAATATCTACTTGGGAAGGGAATTTTCAGAGGGCCAATTTTGGGGCATTTCTGATATCAATGGCCGCGTTCAGCAGCTATTTGATCAATATGGGTTGGATATTCCCGTGGATATTCCGGTGAAGGAATTGTCGATTGCGAACCAACAAATTGTAGAGATCATGCGGGCAGTATCCCAAGGTGCTCAGGTCATTCTGATGGATGAGCCAACGTCCTCATTGACGGATGTTGAAGTGAAATTTTTTGGCCAATTGATTCGCACGCTACGGGATGCACACGTAGGCATCTTATTTACCTCGCACAAACTGGAAGAGATTTTTGAATTTGCTGATGTGATTTCAGTTCTTCGTGATGGCGAGATGGTGGGAACCTATGATGTTCATGCGTTAAATGCGCGGACTTTAGTTCAAAAAATGGTGGGTAGAGACATGGCGGATTTTTATCCTTTTACGGAAACGATTCCCGGAGCCGTATTATTGGAATTGGAAAATGTAGGACTTTCGGGAGTCTTTGAAGGGATTAATTTACAGGTCAGAGCTGGCGAAGTTCTTGGTTTAGCGGGGTTGGTTGGCGCAGGGCGTACCGATATCGGTCAAAGTATGTTGGGAATCAAACCACATACGGAGGGGAAAATGACGTATTTAGGAAAGGAATTTACCCCGAAACATCCCGCTGAAGCCATTGCATTAGGCATGGGATATTTAGGAGAAGACCGAAAAGAATTGGGCATGATTCCCGAAATGTCTGTTGGCGAAAACATGACCTTAGGACTTATGCAGTTTTTCCAAAAATTTCAGTGGATCCTACCAAATCCGGAACAAGCAAAGACCAAAGAGCTGCAAACGAAATTCAATATTCGGGTGAAAAGTGGCCAACAAAAAATGGAACAATTGAGTGGAGGGAACCAACAAAAAGTTTTGTTTGGCCGGATGCTCATCAATAATCCTGCTTGTATGGTTTTGGATGAGCCCACGCGCGGGATTGATGTCGTTTCGAAATTTGATATGTATCAATTGATACAGGAAATGAAAAAAGATGGGAAAGGCATCGTATTGATTTCATCGGATATGACGGAATTATTACAGATGAGCGACCGAATTGTGGTGATTTCGAAAGGCAAACAGCGCGGAGAGCTTTTGCGGAAAGATGCCACCGCAGAACGTGTTTTACAACTTGCATTATAAACGGGAACATGAAAAAGATTTTTTTAAAGAGTCCTACAGGTGGAATTTTTGTTGCGTTGGTTTTTGTTTGCCTCTTATTTAGTGGCCTGACGTCCAAATTTTTTACTCCTATGAACCTCTCGGTTATTTTAAACCAGGTTTCGGTCAATGCAATTTTGGCGTTTGGTGTCACGTTTGTGATTATTTCGGGCGGAATTGATTTGTCACTGGGGTCTTTATTAGCTGTTTGTGGCGTTGTGGTGGCCCTGCTATCCCAACAAGGCGAATTTCCACTTGCATTCGCATTTTTACTAACACTTGTGGTGGGTGTTTTGATGGGAGCATTTAATGGGTTTGTTGTTGTACTTACGAAAGTTCCCCCCTTTATTGTAACGTTGGGGACGATGACAATTGGTCGCGGCCTCGCTTTGCTATTAAGTAATGGTCGGCCTATTTCAGATCTAAACGAATCACTGAATGTATTGGGCAATGGAACCGTAGGAGGAATTCCGATTCCCATCTTATTTTTGATTGGGTCCTTTATTATTTGCCAAATTATTTTAACAAAAACTGTTTTTGGGCGCTACGTTAAGGCGATTGGAGGAAACGAAATGGCCGCTTTTGTTTCTGGCGTTCGGGTGAATCGAATTAAAATATATGTGTATATGCTGAGTGGATTTTTTGCAGCTTTGGCGGGTATTTTGTTAACGGCCCGCATTAACACAGGTCAGCCGAACGCTGGTTTGGGCTTTGAGCTGGATGCCATTGCTGCGGTGATAATTGGCGGTACAAGTACGCGTGGAGGCAAAGGTACGATTACAGGGACTTTATTGGGGGTGTTGTTTATTGGTGTCATCAACAATGGATTGGATTTAATTAATGTCTCTGCATACTGGCAGCAGGTTATTATGGGCGGAATAATTATTTTAGCAGTGGTTTTAGACTTAGTGTACCAAAAATTAAAAAAATAATGAATATAAAATCGGTTTTCGCGGTATTGCTTACAGTTGGTTGCATGGCCTGCTCGGAAAAGAAAAATGATAAGTTGGTGATCGGAGTCTCCATGTTAAGCATGCAAAATGAGTTCATCCAGCAGGTAGCGGATGCCATTGAGAAATCGGGTAAAACGGCTGAGGTGGAAATAATTATTGTGGATGCGGAGCGGTCTTCTTTAAAGCAAGTGGAACAGGTGGAGAGTTTCATAAGCCAACAAGTCGATGCGATCATTCTGAATCCGTGTGAATTTGAGGCGAGTTCTCCTGCGGTGGAAAAAGCCCAACAAGCGAAGATTCCAATTGTCAATGTTAACTCGTCTACCAAATCGAAGCCTGATGCATTTGTGGGTTCAGATGATGCGGAATCGGCGAAGATGGCGATGGAATTAATCGCGAAACATGTTCAGGGGAAGGGAAATATTTTGATGATACAAGGCTACATGGGACAAGCGGCTCAATTGGACCGGGAACGTGGGGCAAAAGCCGTATTAGCGAAATATCCTGATTTAAAATTACTGGCCTCCCAAACAGGAGAATGGGATCGTGCCAAATCCATGTCGCTTATGGAAAATTGGATTCAATCGTATGGAAATGATGTACAGGCGGTATTTGCACAGAATGATGAAATGGGTATGGGTGCTGTACAAGCTTTGATGGATGCCAAAATCAAGCCAAAGGTGTATGTGGTCAGTATTGATGGAATTCAAGATGCGCGCAAATCGGTCGATCAAGGATTTTTAAATGCGACGATTATTCAAAATGCGGAGAAGCAAGGTTCGGAATCGTTGCGTTTGGCAATTGCCTTAGCTAAAAAGCAGAAAATTTCGCAGTCAACCATGTTGATTCCTTTTGAAATATATATGGGTAAGTAATGTAAGCGATTTGGAATAGGGCTTGTGAT
Source organism: Spirosoma fluviale (assembly GCA_945883625.1). Classification (GTDB taxonomy): domain Bacteria; phylum Bacteroidota; class Bacteroidia; order Cytophagales; family Spirosomataceae; genus Aquirufa; species Aquirufa fluvialis_E. The sequence continues at coordinate 7,964 of CAMCXW010000015.1, read as the reverse complement.
GTAAAAGATGTTTTAATTCATGAATTTAGTAGAATAAAACAAGGTGATTTTTTGAAAAAAGTATACATTTAAAAAAATAAATTTTCGCTATGAAAAGCTCAAACTCAAATTCGATTAAAAGGCGTGATTTTCTAACTAAATCGAGTCTTGCCATCGGCTCATTTTTCATCGTTCCTCGCCATGTATTGGGAGGTATTCGTCCAGATGGATCTCATTATACAGCACCAAGTGATCTCATTAACTTAGGATTTATTGGAACAGGAAAGCAAGGAAGAGGATTATCCAATTCATTTTTGAGCACGGGCGAAGTTCGCATAGCGGCTATTTCTGAGGTGTATCAAGCAAAGGCCAACCAGTTTTTAGATCGGGTCAAAGATATTTATTCCAAATCATCTACACTGGGTAGTTATTCCGAAATAGCCCAATATCAAGACTTTACAGAGTTACTCGCACTTAAAAATATTGACGCGGTTGTAATTGCTAGCCCAGACCACTGGCATGCGGCGATGTCTGTGCGCGCTGCAGCTGCAGGCAAAGATATTTATTGCGAAAAGCCACTTTCATTGACCGTAAAAGAAGGTCGTGCCATGGTGGATGCGACGCGAAAATATAAGCGTGTTTTTCAAACGGGATCCATGCAGCGTTCGTGGCCAGAGTTTAGACAAACGGCTGAGTTAATTCGTAATGGCTACATAGGGGAAGTGAAATCGATTAAAGTGAATGTTGGCCCCCCACCTATAGCCTATGATTTAACGGCTGAAGCATTGCCAACTGGCTTAGACTTTGAGAAGTGGTTAGGACCGAATGACGCGGTTCCGTTTAATGCTGAATTAGCTCCTCCAATTTCAAAAGATGTGTTCCCTAATTGGCGGAAATACAAGGAATTTGGTGGTGGTGGTATGACGGATTGGGGCGCTCACATGTTTGATATTGTGCAATGGGCACTGGATATGGACGGTAGTGGCCCAGTTCAAGTGGATGCGCCCAAAACCAATGGGAATGAATTTTTGACATATACGTACGCGAATGGAATTAAGATGACACACCAGCCTTGGGAGTGGAATAATGCCATCGAGTTTGTGGGTACGGAGGGAACGTTACGTGTGCAAAGAAAAAAATTGGAAACATCGAATGCGGCCTTGAAGGATCGTGTTATCGGACCAAATGAAAAGCACGTGTACGAAAGCACAAATCACTACAAGGACTTTTTAGCTGCGATGCGCAATCGCACCCGTCCTGTATGCGATGTGGAGATTGGTCACAGAACAGCCTCTGTTTGTAACATTGGAAACATTGCCTATGAGGTTAATAAATCATTGACCTGGAATCCAAAATCTGAAAAATTCAATGACGCTGGCGCAAACGCATTGCTTGGCCGAAAATTAAATAAAACGTGGGGGATTAAGTTATAAATTACTAACGGTGTAGATTTGATTATGAGTGAAAACAAGCACGCAAATTCTGGCGCGGGCATTGGAGTTGGCGCAGCCGTAGGTGTGGCCATTGGTCTTGCAATAGGTCAAAAATCAGGAAATACATCACAAAGTATGGCTTTGGGGCTGGCAATTGGTGCTGGTATTGGTTCGGTTGTAAGTTTTTTAATCGCCCAAAGTAATTTATTTTTCAAACTGGGCGTATTTTAGGATTATGCTGAATGGATTATAAATTCAATTTACGCTTTTCTCTTACCGCATAATCCACTGACCCAACAGGTTCGCTATTTAGACAAAATTGTGGAAGAGTTAGCCAAAGGTAAACCCTTGGATAAAATCTTACGAAAATCAGTATGAAAATCGAATCATTTAAAGAAACGCTCGCGATAGATAAACCTGATCCGCAGCTTTCTCCTATGCTGAAAAGCCTGTGGTACGATGCCAAAGGTGACTGGGAAAAAGCACATGATCTCGTGGACCAGCTACCAGGTACCGATGCTGCCAGGGTCCATGCGTATTTGCACCGCAAAGAGGGGGATACTTGGAATGCGGATTACTGTTATGCGAAAGCGAAAAAGACTAGGACCACTATTTCTCTGGAAGCAGAATGGGAGAGTTTGGCCTCCTATTTTTTAGTTACTTAGCGAACAAATTTCTGAATGGATTCAACAACTTTCCTGGGGACTTCTTCCATCGGAACATGCCCTACATTTTTGTAGATTTCTGCCTGGCTTCCTTGTATATCGCGTAGGAAATTATCCACATTGTTTACGCCAATTAGGTTATCCTTGTCGCCCCACAAGATTAATGTAGGGGTTTTGATATCCTTAATTTTGGGAACATTGGAATTCAAGAAACGCTTCGAACTTCCCGTAAATGATCCTTTAAATATTTCTAAAGCAGCTGCTCGGTTTCCTTCTCGAATGGCCACATCATGAAAACGCTCAACCTGCGCATCAGTCACACGAGCAGGGTCGTAATAAACGGTTTCTAAACTCTTGCGTACCAAAAATTTGGGGGTTGCGTAAAGCAACAAATTATTGATTACGGGTGTGGAGGCAATTTTGAAACCTAATGATCCGCTTTCGCCTTTTTTAGGATACCCGGCTGCATCAATCAAGATCATTTTGGCAAGACCTTGTGGATTGTGCAACGCATAATTCCAAGAAATGGCACCGCCCATGGAATTGCCTGCCAGGATAAAGCGCTTGATCTTTAAACGGGTTGTAAATGAATCAATGAATTTGTTGTAGTAAGTAAAATTATAGGCATTTTCTGGGGAAGGGCCGGTTAAGCCAAAGCCCGGCAAATCCAAACTGATTACTCTTCGCTCGGCCTTTAATCCCATGGCGACACTGTCCCAGGTATTTAATGAGGAAGACATGCCATGCAGTAAAATTAAGGGTATAGAATCCGTTTGAATACCTTCGTCGCGGTAATGCACGTTCATCCCTAAGATGGGCATGAACTTGGAATTCTGATTGGTATACAAAGGAATTAACTCGTCCACCGGCCGATCTCTTTCGCAAATGATGATTAAGACAAGGAATAAAAAAGCGAATATGCCGCCGATAATTTTACTAGCTAATTTCATGTGGGTACGTTTTGAAAGATCAAAAATACGGGAATAAAATTCTATTGAGATAGGTGGGATATTAAATTATTCTTAAACCAATTGTTTGATATTAGATCATTTAATTGTTAGATATGCAAACAATCGAGTATCTTTGTTGCTAACCGTGTTAATCTTAATCCACATGCAGGACAAACTAACAAAAAAAGATATCGGATTCAGAGTGACCGAATTACGAAAGCGCAAAGGCTTGTCTCAGGAAGATTTAGCCAAGCAAGTACAGATCTCTAGGTCGTCATTAACACAGATTGAATTAGGAAACAGGGGAGTGGATGTCTTAGAAATGTATAAACTTTCGGTGCATTTAGGCTTTTCATTAGACGAATTTTTATCCCCGGATTTTGACCAGCAAGCTGATTCTGGGATTCAAGAACAGCTTCCTGCAGGAAAAAGAGAACGGATAGCTGTGCCCTCAATCCCCATAGAGAAATTTAAAAACACCTTGCTTTATATTTTGGAGCGTTGTGCTGGCAAACCCAATGTGGGCGAAACGGTTTTGTCCAAACTGCTTTACTTCTCAGATTTTAATTATTATGAATTGTATGAAGAGCACTTAACGGGGGCAACATATCGGAAATTGCCTTTTGGCCCAGTTCCTCAAAAGATAGATCATATAATTCAGCAAATGATTGAACAAGGGCAGCTTCAACGCGTAAAAACGGTTTATCGCGGCTTTGCGCAAACACGTTATTTGCCATTAGTAAAACCGAATTTAAAAGAACTTAAGGCTAGTGAGATAAACACGATTGATGGTGTAATTGAACAAATGAGTGATTGGTCTGCGGCTGCCATTAGTCAGTATTCTCATAAAGATATGCCATGGCTAGCTTCAAAAGACGGAGAAGAAATTAACTATGAATTAGCATTTTATCGGGAGGCTCCTTTTTCGGTTCGAAATTATGGAGAGGAGATGGAAGAGCAATGATATTCAGTCAGTTAGATGAATTTAAAGTTTTTGGCCAACTTTACATAAACGATAGACCAGTTCTATTTTATCAAATAAATACATTAAATTGTGCCTTTGTTGAATTTAACCCAATTATTCATGAAAATTAAATCATTTGTAGTGGTATGTGTCCTGATGGCCGTATCCTTATTCTCTTTTGGGCCGTCAAATCAAGCGATTCAATCTGAAAAACCTTTTGGCGGTTTAGCCTTGTACACCGTTCGCGATGCGATGAAAGATGCGCGTGCAACCTTAGAAAAAGTAGCTCAAGCGGGTTATGTAAACGTTGAATCAGCGGGTTACAATAACGGCAAATTTTACAATTTATCTCCAGCAGATTTTAAGGCGCTTTTGGACGAAATGAAATTAACGCCTATTTCAGCACATCAAGGAACGGTTAATTTTGAAAATGTAGACCAACAAATCGCTGATTTAAAAGTAGCTGGATTCAAGTATTTCGTAATTCCAGTTCCTCCGATGGGATTGTTCGGGTTTGACAATGTGAACAAACGGATGACCATGAAAGGTGGTGCAAAGAATTTGGCCGAAATCTTAGACAAATTAGGCGAGAAATGTGCTGCGGCTGGTTTGCAGTTGTTGTATCACAATCACGATTTTGAGTTTATAAAGGATGCTGAAGGTATTGTTACCATTGATTACCTTTTGGAGCATTGCAATCCTAAGTATGTCAACTTTCAAATGGACTTATACTGGGTGACCAAAGCGGGGGCAGATCCAGTGGCGTATTTCAATCGCTACCCAGGTCGTTTTAAGATTTGGCATGTGAAAGATATGGATGATCAAGGTCGGTTTGCTCCAGTTGGGAACGGAAAGATCGATTTCAAGCGTATTTTAGCCAACAAAAAATTGTCGGGTATGGCGTATTATTTCGTGGAGCAAGATGCATGTTTCAACGAAACGGCATTAGAAGCAATCGTGATTAGCCATAAAGGATTGGAAAAAATCGGATTTAAATAAGTTCATGCATCATGATAAAAGAAAGCCTCGCAAACGCGGGGCTTTTTTATTTTGATTTAGAAAAATGTGTACATATATTTGTACACAAAATTGTACAAGATGTTAACGACAACTTTATCGGATTTTAGAAAAGATATCAAGAGTTACTTAGATAGAGTAACAGAGAGCTTTGACACATTGATCATTAATCGGGGGAAGGATACGGGAGTGGTAATTATGTCACTTGAAGAATATAATTCTTTAAAAAGCACTCAGCATGAATTGTTCTCACGTAAAAATCAACAACGATTAGACCAATCTATTGAATCATTAAAGTCTTCAAAGAAACTTTATAAGGACCTTTTGGACTAATGAAAATCGTATTCACAGCTTTTTCTTGGGATGACTATTTGTATTGGCAGAAAATTGATAAGCATAAAATCAAGCGGATCAATGAGCTGATTAAGGATATTTCTACAAGTCCTTTTGAAGGAATCGGCAAGCCAGAGGCGTTAAAATACAATTACGCAGGTTTTTGGTCGAGAAGAATCGACGAAGAACATCGGTTAATTTATCGAATTGTGGATGATGAAATCCAAATTGCAAAATGTCGTTTTCACTACGACTAATTCACCAACTTCACATTCAAGCCTATATACCAAGTCCGACCGTCAGCTGGTAAAATACCAGGACCCGGATATCCAGCTGATCTTCTGGTAAAATAGCGCGCATCTGTCAGATTGTTTACCCCAAATTTCAATTGAGCATATTTCTTAAACTTATAAGATCCAGAAATATCTTGAACTTGGTAGCCCGGGATTAGTCCAGTGGTCGCTGCCGCGTTCGGTTTTACGGTGTTGCTCGCATCAGCGAAGGCTTGACTGATGTCGCTGATTTGCCAACTGACCGATAAGCCCTTTTTGGAATAGGTTATCCCATAGCGGTTAATTTTGTCGGGCGCATTCTCCACCTGTTTGCCTGATAGGTTTGCTTCGACAATTTTGCCATTAACGACCGATGTCGTTTTGAAGTCTAAGTAACGTGCGCGAATGGCGGCTATCGATGCAAAGACGGAAATGTTTCCAATGCGCTGGTGTTTTAACCAAGCAGTTGTAGGACTAAATTCAATGTAAGCCTCCGCTCCTTTCGAAACCGAATGCCCCAGATTCGTCCGGTATTGGTAAATTTTTCCTTCGCTATTTATTTGTGAAATAGTCCCTACGCGATTGGCATAATCCAGATAAAAATAGTCTATATCAAAGGTCAAATAATTGCTTATTTCCCCGCGGTAACCTAGGTCAAAATTGAAACCTTTCGCGTCTGATAAATTAGGATCAATGATATCCGTTGTTGCCGGAGGCAATAAATCAGAGGACAAAACAGGGCGATATGCTTGCGCAATATTGCTGTACAATTTTGTGTTTGGACTAACTTTATATTCAGTTCCTGCACCCAGTAAAACGAAGGATCTTCCACGGCTACTCGGTGTAGCGGCTATTGGCAAACCAGCAGCACTTAATCCCGACTGACCAGCCATGTGGGTGTCAATTTTTTCTAAACGTGCTCCAAGTGTAATGAGCAAGGGTTCGGTGGGCCGTAGAATGGTTTCTGCAAATGCGGCATAATTGATATTTTGGAAGGCTAAATCACGGGTATACAAACCTTGAATCGCAAAATCCATGTCATCTCCTTTGCTGCCTACCCCCACTTGTTTGCGTTGCATTGCGCCGTGAAAATAACGAAGCCCCGTTGCCACGGTGTTTTTCCAAGCGCCCAATCGATAATTTACGAGGTAGCGTAATTCAGCGCCATTGGTTTGATAAAGATCGCGGTCCACCTGTCGATTTCCCAATGGGTCAATTTCTGTGATGGCTCGTGTAAATCCAATGGAATTGCGCTCAGCCGTAGTACCAAAATATTTCAAGCTAAGTTTAGATTCTGCATTAACGACATAGTCGGCCGTCAAGGCATAGATAAACCAAGGGTTACTAAACCAGTTTCTAGCCCGCAAACTTTGTTGGGCATTTTGCGCAAAAGCCACATCGGTTAACCCGCCGGCTTGTTGGCTTTCTGTTTGCATGTAGGTCAACTGCCCACCTATTTTTAGTTTGTTCGATATCGCATAGAAAACCTCAGCGTGCGAGTGGTCGGTATTGAAATAAGCGTTTTGGCGCCAACCATTTCCACGTCTTTTTTGGTAATACGTCGTGTAGGACAGTCGGCCTGACGTACCTCCCACATAGTTAAATGAACTAAATAGCCCATTATTTCCGGTCGTATTTTGACTTTCTACGACCAGCTTGGTAGATAAATCAGGTTTGCGTAAAACGAAATTCATCAGTCCCCCAAACTGCGGGCCGTATTGTAAGGAGCTCGCTCCACGAATGATTTCGATGCGATCAACTACCTCCATGGGTGGCGTATAATAGGCTTCTGGGTAGCCCATGGGGTCAGGCGTGATGTCGTACCCATCCATGCGCACATTAAATTCCCAGGAGCGATTGGGCGAAAGCCCCCGAGAAGCCACACCTAATTGAATGCCGGAACCATCACTTTCCCAGACCGAGATTCCAGGAGTTCTGGAGAAAATTTGACGCGAGTTATTCATCGCTAAATTCGCTTGAAGGTTATCAAGCACAATGACTTCATTTTTTTTACCTGCTGTGATGGTGTAATCATTTACTTGCGGTAAAAATGTATTGCCTTTTACACCAGATTGTGCGAAGACAGAGACCCCTTGTAGTTCGGTTACATCGCTTAGGCTGAAATTAATTTCGCGTTGCTCTCCACCTAGGATGGTGACTTCTTTTGTGCTTGGTTCATAGCCCACAAAACTAACCTTGACGGTGTAGGATCCGGGCTTCAGGCCTTTCAGGACATAATTCCCTTTGACATTGCTTTCTACCCCGCGAACGGTACCCACTAAAACGACCGTTGCGCCTGGAAGGGCCTCATTTGATTCCGAGGTAATTAACCCAGAAATCGACCCTAATTG
>CAMCXW010000014.1 GCA_945883625.1 Spirosoma fluviale | reverse complement strand
GTCAGACAGCTCAGAAATAAACCCACAAAAAGAAGAAAACGATTCAACAGACTACTTTTTAGGAATATGATATACCAACTGAATTTGGGTGGTAAAATACTGATCTACTCCCCATGAATATTCGGGAACCACAGCGGGTTTGGTCGTATTTCGAACCGCTAAAGTGTTAGGCGCCACGCTAAGTATAGAACGATTCGTATAAAAACTAGTTGCCGCAGGTACCTGATTCCGATTATCCGAAACATCATCCAAATAATCACTAAACGCCACACGGTGCATGATTTCAAAACCAAGATCAAAATCATCCGTCAAACGGTAGCGAAAACCTACGCCCACCGGAATGGCCAGTCCCACCAAACTGTAGGAATTTCCTTCGGATGGGGTATTTTGACCATGTAAACTAATCCAATTTCCTTTAACTAATGTTCCATTCGACATAAGAGCATCTTTTCGAGCCCGGGGGTCATGTGAAAATGCCGCAATTCCCACCATTACATATGGTGCAAATTGGGGTCTTTTGCGAATGAATTCTTTATTACCCATCAGTTCAAAAACACCTAAAATAGTTAACTCCTTTAAGTCATTTTGAAAATGCAAATTGCGGTAGTAACTGCCTGAAAAGTCCCCATTTTGATCAAAATAATTATCGTCCCCGGCAAGTCGCACATACGACAAACCAAATCGAGCACTGAAATTTTTTGAAAAATGACGTGTAAATTGAGCTCCTAGATTCCAGCGCATCGACTGAATTCCGGCCTGTGCAAAACCACCTAAAGGGGCTAAATCACCTATATAATTCGAAGATCCCATACCGATCGAAACGGTAGAATGGGCATCAAAGCGATCGGTATACCCACCAGCTCGTTGACCTAAAAACCAAAACGGACTTTGAGCCATTGAAGCAAAACGGATCAAAAATAAACTTACCAGCAGAAATAAACGCATTAGTTAAAATTTGATGAATAACGACCAAAATGTAGAATTGTTGCCTGCATTTGATTCATCAAAGGTAACAAATATTGCTTGGCCGGAAAAAATTAATCGTTTTGAATCTGGATGCTTCGTGTTATTCGGCCACCACGAAGATTTTGCAAACTCAGAATATAATGACCTGAGGCTAGCAAAGAACCCTCCAAAGTCACAGAATAAGAACCTACCGCGCGCTTTCCTTCAAACAAGTTCAGGATTAAGCGGCCTTGAATATCATAAACTGCAAGTAAAATATCCGTCTCCACAAAAATACCATATTGAATCAAGCCAGTTTGGCGAATCGGATTCGGCCAAGGCACCAATAATTCCATCGTATGTTGCTCAGGCATTCCCTCGATCGAATTGTTATATAAAGGAAGTCGCTCAAAGGTAGATTGAAAAATCGTCGCCGTTCGCACATTATCTAAGCCAAGGTGATCCCGTAAAACAGTACTATATACTTGACGGTAATCGTATTTAAATTTCAAATCACCATTCGCATCCACGGAAGTTAAATCCGGATTAGCACCCAAAATACCTCCACGAACAGTTTTTCCAATAACAAACATAGGCGCGGCCGTTCCATGATCGGTACCTAATGAACCATTCTGATTGATGCGTCGGCCAAACTCCGAAAATGTCATAACACTTACCCGATCAGCCAAATTTTGATTTTTCAAATCTGTTTGAAAAGCAGATACAGCCTCTGAAATCGTCCGCCACAAATTGGCATGCTGCGTTAGTTGATTTGTATGCGTATCAAATCCACCTATATTAACTAAATAAATGGGGGTGTTTAAGCCTCCAGACACCAACTTTGACACGATTCCTAACTGCCTACCTAAACCTGTACTTGGGTAGGTTAACGAATTTTTTCCTTTAGCCGCACTGGACTGAATGACCGTAGCAAACTGAATCGAAGCTGCTGCCACTTGATTTAAAAAACCTAACTCCTCTCCTGCCTGCGTTTTCGGCGGAGCATCCATATCGGCAGTTGACCCATTTACCAATTGATAAAATAGGTTCGGATCTTCAAAAACAGTACCAAAACGGCCAAGATCTGACTGAAAGGCCAAGGATTCAACAGAGCCCAATTGAACCGCCATCGGATGCTTAGGCATTTGAATCGGGAAATTAGGATACTGCGTCAGTAAATAACGGCCGGCCCAACCTTCCTCCAAAACCACGTTTGAGGCAGAACCTGTATTCCAAATATCCGTAGCTCTAAAGTGCGAGCGATTCGGGTTCGGGTACCCAATATTTTGAGCAATAGCCACTTGGCCCGCATCATATAATTTTTTAATTCCCACCATCGAGGGATGCAAATACATGTCTTTATCTAACTTAAGGGCACTTGCTTTTGGAATAGCAATGTTGGGACGGGCAGTGTAATATTTATCGTCTTCTCCTGGAATCACGGTATTTAATCCATCATTACCTCCACCCAACTGAATGATAACTAAAACTTTTCCTGGCTCTGCTTGACCTGCAAGAGCAGAAGGAATCTGTGCAAAGGCTTTACCTGGCATCGAACCGATACCAAAAGTAACACCTCCGGACAAAACTGCCATTGATTGTAAAAATGATTGCCGACTGATCTTCTTTTTCATCCTTAGTTCAATTGATATTCGGGCATGCGCATCATCGCCTTAATTAAACGAGCAATACGCACATCTGCTTGAGGTGTATTTGTAGACCAATTGGCCGCAATCGTGCCTTCCAACATCGTTTCTAGCAAAAACGCCCGCTTAGTATCCGAAATTGGAAATACTATAAATAGGTCAATGAGTTGATTGACAAAGGCCACCGCTTTCTCGCAGTTGGCAAAACTTCGCGCATATACCAAAGGATTCAATTTGCCCGTAACATTAGCACCATTGAACCGCTTTCCTGATAGCAACGAATCCGTAAATCCGCCTCGGTGCGAATAGGTCGTCGAGCTAATCCACTCCCGTTGTCCGGGCCAGCCCGCGACATCAGGTGGTTGAAATAATTGCATTTGCAGCGTTCTTGCTAGCTCAAATACATTGTTCCAATCTGGCACTGGTATTTGCAGAAGCTTTAATGAACCGATCATTAATTCTTGTGGATTTTTTATCCGACTAGCCAAAATACTTGGTTGGTAAAACTCATCCGAAAGCATCAAAAATCGAAATACCGGTTTCAGCTCAAAATTATTGGACCGAAAAACGTCTGCCATTTTTTTTACAAAAACTTCATCCGCTTTATAGTATACGAAATGTTGGTAAATCTTGCGACAAATAAATTCAGCCGTTGCTTTCTGCTCGAAAATTAAGTCGACCAACGAATTGACATTAAATTTGGCTGTTTTACCTAGAATGGTAAGCGAAGCGTTTGTGTAGGAACGGGCTGGATCATAGATAACCGTTAAGCCACGCACTTGATATCCTGAGAGAGCTTTAGCAGCTTGTTTAACATCGTTCTCTGAATAATTACCGATACCGATCGTAAAAAGTTCCAATAATTCACGACCATAATTTTCATTTGGGGCTGCCCCGCGGCTATTGTTACCATCAAGGTAGATCAGCATGGTAGGATCTACACTAATCTCTTTTACAAGCTGTTTGAAATTTCCAAAGGCAAATTTCCGAAACAACTGATTCTGCTGATACATGTACTGGGGATAATTCACCTTGTCACGTTCACAGGAAAAATGGTTATGCAGAAATAAAACGACTTTTTCTTGCATGCTTAACCCTTGTGTATACATGCGTTTATTCCACCATTGCGTTAATTCCGTATACCAGCGTCCAGCATCGCCGGAACTTTGTTGGGCCTGAGCAGGAACGAGCGAAACCCACGCATTAGGAGCTGCAGGAAGTGGAACTGGGGCTAATAAAGCTTGGTCCACTAAAGAAGTTAGTGACCCATATCCCATCGCTTTTTCATAGTCATTCGCTGAAAAACCGAACAATGTTCTGGATAGAAGATGTCTAACGTTTGATGGTGATGCGCCAGGCATAAAATGTAAGTTATAACGCAAATATAAAAGTCAAAACCGAATAATCAACTAATTGATTATTTTTTTAACAGGTTAATATTCAATATGGTATCGGGTTTTGCGAAGCGTATGACACGAACTGCGAGGCTACCAGCTTCTTTTTTGACACGAAAAGGAACAGCTACCTGATCGAAAAAATTGGGGTCAGCTAAATACAAATCAATTTTTTTTCGCGTGTTACCCTTTTCTTTAACAACTAAAATGTAGTGGATTTCATTTTTATTTGAGGCGTCCGCATACTTCTTTCGAATCGCTCCATCTAAAGTCATCTCAGTCAGTTCATCTGGAGAGTCGTATAAATTTTCAGCCCAGAATTTAGGCAAGTAGATTTGTGCAATTAATGCGACAGCAACAATAGCAATCAGATAGGTAGTGAAATTCTTTCCTGTATCTGCAGGACCTGAAGAGGATCCACCCACCATGCCACCAAATATTGGCATTTTTAACTTTTTGCGCGGGGTACGGCGGGGTGATACGGGATAATCAGCCATGGAAAATGAAATTTGGAATACAAAATAAACCAATTATAGGTTCAAATTTTCAAAAATATTGGATTAATTGATCCAACATAGCACGGATAAAAATTCAAATTGGTAAATTGCGATTTAAATTTTTCACCAAGCCTAGGTAGGCACTGTCAAACATGTTTTCGATACTAAGCAAAACCGTTACAAAGATATTTGGTACCAAATCGGACCGCGACATCAAAGTAATTCTTCCGATTGTTGATAAAATTAAAGACGCCTACGCTCAGCTGCATGATATTTCAGATGATGCACTTCGTGGCAAAACATCCGAGTTTAAACAGCGTATTGCCGAATTTCTCTTGGAAATCGACACGCAAATTACTGAATTGCATACGCAAGGAATGGCTACGGCTGATGTGGATGAGAAGGAGACATTTTTCCAACAAATTGATAAATTAAACGAAGAGCGCAACAAGCAATTGGAAATTGTGCTTCTTGACATTTTGCCCGAAGCCTTTGCTGTTGTGAAGGAAACGGCACGTCGATTTACAGAGAATAAAAAATTAGTCGTTACGGCTACCATAGAAGATAAATTTATCGCATCCAAAAAAGCCAATGTGGTTATTGAGGGCGAAAAAGCAATTTGGCATAATCAATGGCTCGCGGCAGGCAATCAGATTACTTGGGAGATGATACATTACGATGTACAGTTGATCGGTGGTATTGTCTTGCATCAAGGAAAAATCTCTGAAATGGGTACGGGTGAGGGTAAAACGTTGGTTTCTACACTTCCCACTTACCTAAATGCGATAGCAGGACGTGGCGTACATATTGTAACTGTCAATGATTACTTGGCGAAACGTGACTCCGAGTGGAATGCACCTTTGTTTGAATTCCATGGCTTGAAAGTGGATTGCATTGATAAGCATGAGCCGAATACGGATGAGCGCCGACAAGCCTATATGGCGGATATTACGTATGGCACAAATAACGAATTTGGTTTCGATTATTTGCGCGATAATATGGCACGAAGTCTAGAAGATCAGGTGCAAAGACCACACCATTTTGCGATGGTGGATGAGGTCGATTCTGTATTGATTGATGATGCGCGTACCCCGTTAATTATTTCGGGACCGATTCCGAAAGGTGATGAACAGGAGTTTGAGGCGTTCCAACCGCGCGTTCACAAATTGGTTGAAGCCCAAAAACAAATCGTACAAAATTTCTTAGTTGAGGCTAAAAAACTGATCGCTGCGGGAGATCGCAAAGAAGGTGGGTTAGCGTTATTTCGTGCTCACCGTGGACTTCCTAAGTCGAAACCATTAATTAAATTCTTGTCAGAAAGCGGCATGAAGCAATTGATGAATGAGACGGAATCAATCTATTTGGCAGAGAATCAAAAACTGATGCCACAAGCGGATGAGCCTTTATTGTTTACGATTGAGGAGAAAAACAATCAGGTTGAATTGACTGAAAAAGGTTTGGCCTTTATGAGTGGGAATACAGAAAATCCTGATTTCTTCGTTTTACCTCACTTATCGATTGATTTAACTAAAATCGAGCAAAATAAGGACTTGAACGATAGTGAGCGATTAGCTCAAAAGGAGCAGCTCATTTCAGAATACAATGAAAAAGCATCCCGTATTCATACGGTGAGCCAGTTATTAAAAGCCTATTCCCTATTCGAAAAAGATACCGAATATATCTTGGTCGATGGCAAAGTGAAGATTGTGGATGAGCAAACGGGTCGTGTGATGGAGGGTCGTCGGTATTCAGATGGATTACATCAGGCGATTGAGGCAAAGGAGGGCGTAAATGTGGAGGATGCATCGCAGACTTACGCAACAATTACCTTGCAAAATTATTTCCGGATGTACCATAAATTAGGTGGTATGACGGGAACAGCGGAAACAGAGGCGGGTGAGTTTTGGACGATTTATAAGTTGGACGTCGTATCCATCCCAACCAATCGTGTGGTTCAACGAAAGGATCACGAGGACAAAGTATACCGTACGGTCCGCGAAAAATACAATGCCGTTGCGGAGGAGATTCAGGAATTAGTTACGGCGGGCCGACCGGTCTTAGTGGGTACAACGTCTGTTGAAAACTCAGAATTATTGAGTCGTTTATTGAGTATTCGCAAGATTCAGCACAATGTATTGAATGCCAAACAGCATGCGCGCGAGGCGGAGATTGTGGCGGAAGCGGGTCAATCGGGCAAGGTTACGATTGCGACCAACATGGCGGGTCGTGGAACGGATATTAAGTTAAGTCCAGAATCGAAAGCTTCGGGAGGTTTGGCTATTATAGGAACGGAGCGACATGAATCGCGTCGTGTCGATCGGCAGTTGCGTGGTCGTGCGGGACGTCAAGGGGATGTGGGTTCGTCTCAATTCTTTGTGTCTTTGGAGGATAATTTAATGCGTTTGTTTGGGTCGGATCGTATTGCTAAAGTGATGGATCGTTTGGGGATGGAAGAGGGAGAAGTGATCCAGCACTCGATGATTACGTCGTCGATTGAGCGTGCGCAGAAGAAAGTGGAGGAAAATAACTTTGGTATTCGGAAGCGGTTATTGGAATACGATGACGTGATGAATTACCAACGAAATGCGATTTATAAGCGTCGGCAAAATGCACTTTTGGGCGAGCGTTTATCGTTGGACATCGTTAATATTTTATTTGACGTGTGCCAAGATTTGTCGGCAAACTACACCGACTACACCGAATTAGAATTAAAGGTGATTGAGATTTTGGGTATGGAGCCACCGTTTACGGCGGAGGAATTTAGTCGTTTGGCACCTGATCGCAAGACGGAACAATTGTTTTTGGCGGCTGAGCAGCACTATAAAGCGAAGAATGAGGTGATTTCGAATCAGGTGATTCAAGTGGCAGAAGAGGCAAAACGTCAGGGTTTTTCAGGCATTCAAGTACCTATTTCGAATGGCCAAATGGTCACTGGAATTGTGGTGGATGCGGATAAAACAATTCTTTCACAGGGTAAGGAAGTGATTACGGAGATGGAGAAATTCATCACGTTGACCTTAATTGACCAAGAGTGGAAAGAGCATTTACGCGAGATGGATGACTTAAAGCAGTCGGTGCAAAATGCCGTATTCGAGCAAAAAGATCCCTTGTTGATTTACAAATTTGAGGCGGTGAATTTATTCCAACGTTTTGTGGCTCGGGTGAATATGGACACGATTAGTTTTGTGGTTAAGGCGGAGATTCCGGCGGTGCAGTCGACGAATCAATCGGCGGCAAAAGCACCGAAAGAAAAGACTCCTAAATTACAGATGAGCAAAGATGAGGCATTGTCATCGTTGTTGGGCGGCCTATCTGGCGCACAAGAAGATCCCGGATATTACGACCCATCCGAAGCGACTCAAGAGCGTGTCGCACCACGTCAGGCGATTAAAATCGCGGACAGAAATCAGCGCGTTACGGTTCAGTACATTGATGGCAGCATCAAGGAAAATGTGAAGTACAAGGCTGTGGAGGCGGATGTGGAGAGTGGGAGAGCGGTTGTTATATCTTAGACGTTAGACGTTAGACGCTGGACGTTGGACGCTAGACGTTCACTAGACGTTGGACGTTAGACGTTAGACGTTGGACGTTAGACGTTAGACGTTGGACGTTAGACGTTGGACGTTAGACGTTGGACGTTAGACGTTGGACGTTAGACGTTAGACGTTGGACAAAATATTATTTATTTTTTTCTAATTCCTTGGTTAAGAAATTGATCAAGGAATTTGTCATTTTACCGATGGCATCGATATGACCAACTAGTTCCTGTTGATCCTCTTCATTAATGTAACTTAAGTGAAAAGCAGTAATAACCATTGATTTAACTTCATTTAGGGAGCCTAAAGCAATCGCTAAAAAACGCTTAAACTCCCGGTCTGATTTACGATCAAAACCTTCTGCTATGTTATTGGAAATTGAAATGGCTGCACGCTGAATCTGATTTCTAAATCCGAAATCGTCTGATACATTAAAATGAAAATAGATTTTTTTGGTCAGAAGTACTGAGCGTTTCCAGACTAACAGATTTTCGAATTTCCTTTGATTCTTCATGGGAAGTAAAGGAAAAGAAATAAGAGGGATTCTATAAATGAAAAACTGATAAAGAGTTTATAAAATCAATAAACATATATTTTGATAACTAGACGAGAAGTATCGCGTCTCTACAAAATCAGTGCAACGTCCAGCGTCTGACGTCTAAAGTCTAGCGTCTAATAAAGAACGATGTCATCCGCATGCGCAACTTCCATCCCCTGATTTGCCTGCTGCAATTCTGATTTAGAATAGCGGGCGCGGGCGACGGCGATTGGATTTTTTTGGGCATCTAGGATTTCGATCACTTCGCCTTTGTCGAATTCGCCGAGGTATTCGGTGACGCCCACGGATAATAAGCTTTTGCGATTTTGGATGGCTTTTACAGCACCTTTGTCTAAGACTACTTTGCCGGCAATTAGACTTCCGGAGGCTAACCATTTTTGGCGAGCCGTAAGTGAAGCCTCCTGTGCCTCGAAAACCGTGCCTATTTCTTCATGGAGGGCATCTACGATTCCCTGACCCTGATCAAGTCCGAAAATCACGACCTTAATTCCCATCCGTGTCGCTAACCGCGTAAAGGTTAATTTGGAAATCATCCCTCCCAAACCGGTACTCGATGTATCCGAATTAACCACATGTAAAATATCAGCATCAATGCGTTCTACATGACGGATGATCTGACCTTGCGCATCTAATAAACCACCTACTGAAGTAGATATCAATAATTTCTCCGCCCCAAATCCCGTCGCAATCAATGTCGCTAATTCATCATTATCCGAAAACTTTAACTCGACATTACTAACTACATCATTTTCATTCGCAATGGGAATTACCCCACTTCGCCATAATTCCTGGTACGTTTCCTTCAATTGTAGAAAGGATTCTCTCTCTGAAAAATGATGGCGTTCACACAAACTTTGCGCAATCGAAATGCCATATTTTTGGAAGTAATGACTGTATTTCGCGATCAAAATTGGATTACCGATGGCAGCCGCAGCCTTCCGTTCTGAAAGTGTAGCCTTATAATTATGCAACGCTGATTTACCCGCAGCCACAGCACCTGATGAAACTAAAACGATGGAATACTGTGAACTTAACGAAGCAACTTGCTCGGCAATTTTCGCTAATGTCAGTTCATTAACCTCCCCATTTGCATGGGTGATGGAAGACGAACCGAACTTGATAACGAGAATTGGTTTTGACATAGGGTAAAAAATGAAAATGCAATTTAGCCCTTTCCGTTGAAATGTGGTCTAAAAGCGCGTTTAAAATACAAAACTACATGGGCGATTAATCGCTTTTGCCAAACGTTTTTCATAGACTGATCGCGAAATCTCAATTGCCCCATAACGCTGCACATTATCGTTCATAAACTGAGAATCCAACAATTCAAACTGATTAGCGCGTAAAATTGAAATCAAATGATGAAAACAAACCTTGGAGGCATTGGATGCTCGGGTGAACATGGATTCACCAAAAAAAGCAGCACCCATATGTACACCATACAATCCACCCACCAGCTCCCCCGCTACATAAGCTTCAACGGAATGAGCTAGACCCATTTCATGTAATGCGGTATATACGTCAATAATCTCAGCGGAAATCCATGTTTCCGACTCATGCGCGCGCGGCGCAGCACAAAATTCCATCACGCGTCTAAACTGGTGGTCCACCCGAATCTCAAAAATACCCTTATTAAGTATGGGTTTGAGCGAACGTCCTGGCTGGTAAGTTTCGATAGGAATAATCGCCCGAGGATCAGGTCGATACCAATTTACCTCTCCCGTTTCCGCATCCGCCATCGGAAAAACACCGGAGGCATATGCGTAGATCAACTGATCCGTGCTCAAGGAATTATTATTTTCCATGAAATAATTGAAGGTTTATTGGGAATTACCCATCAAATTAGTGAAATTTGGCGCTTAATTGGCGACAAATTAGCGGCTTTATCCGCTGTTTAACAAGAACATGAAGATAAATAATTCAATGAAATACGTCATTACCTCCGTCCGACGACGAAGGTTTATTTTCAGGGTTTGATACCCTGTACAGTTTCACGTACTCAATAAATTATTTATTTCTGATTATCATTCATGAATTCATACACTGTTCAAGTCGCCAGTCAATCCCATTATGACTTAGCGGAATCAATATGCCACGAAATGGCGGAATCTGCCAAAGCAAGAGGCACCGGAATCGCCAAAAGAACCCCTGATTACCTTCAAGAGAAGATGTCGGAAGGCAAAGCAATCATCGCTACCGATGATGTTACGGGCGAATTTGTAGGCTTTTGCTACATCGAAACCTGGCAACATGGTAAATTTGTTGCTAACTCAGGTTTAATCGTCAGACCTAGTCACAGGCAATTTGGCGTAGCCAAAGCTGTCAAAGAAAAAGCGTTCCAATTGTCGCGCGAACGCTATCCCGACGCAAAAATCATTGGTATAACCACCTCGCTCGCTGTGATGAAAATCAATAGCGACTTAGGCTATGAGCCAACGACCTTTTCCGAGTTGCCCGTAGATGACAATTTCTGGAAAGGTTGTCAATCCTGCGTGAATTATGATATTTTGACTCGTACAGAACGTAAAATCTGCTTGTGTACGGGCATGATTTTCGACCCAAACCAAGCTGATGGCAACGTTGAAAAAGATGAGAAGTGGATATTCTTGAAGAATATTGCCGATTTCATGCAGCTGAAAAAAATGAAAGAAAAATTGTTAATGCCTTTCCATTCGAAAGGAAAAACGAAGTAAATATGAGCAAGCCGAAAGTAATTTTAGCCTTTAGTGGCGGATTAGATACCTCCTATTGTGTCAAATATTTAACAGAGGAACGCGGAATGGAAGTGCATTCAGCCTTAGTTGACACCGGCGGATTTTCTCCTGAAGAATTAAAAACCATTGAAGAAAAAGCTTATTCCTTAGGCGTTACATCCCATGTAACTTTGGATGTCGTTGAATCGTATTACCAAGACTGCATCAAATATTTAGTGTTTGGCAATGTGTTGAAAAACAATACATATCCACTTTCTGTATCTGCTGAGCGTGTTTTTCAAGCCACAGCCGTAGCTAAATATGCAGCAAAGATTGGCGCAAAAGCAATTGCGCATGGCAGTACAGGTGCCGGAAATGACCAAGTGCGCTTCGATGTGGTCTTCCGTATACTTGCACCTGAATGCGAGGTTATTACCCCAATTCGCGATTTACAATTATCACGTGAAGCTGAAATCGACTACTTGAAATCTAAAGGTGTCGTTCAGGAATGGCATAAATCGACCTATTCCATCAACAAAGGTCTTTGGGGAACGTCCGTTGGCGGAAAAGAAACCCTGACTTCGGATGGTTATTTACCGGAAGAAGCTTGGCCAACGCAGTTGACCGAAACTAAGCCAACTAAAATATCTTTACAATTTGAATATGGCCAATTAGTGGGCATCGACGGAAACACCTTCCCAAGCACGGTAGATGCGATTCGCGAATTGACTGCTAGAGCGGGTGCCTATGCGATCGGTCGGGATATTCACGTGGGCGATACGATTATTGGCATCAAAGGACGTGTGGGTTTTGAGGCTCCTGCCCCATTAATCATCATCAAGGCGCATCATTTGTTAGAGAAACATGTATTGACCAAACATCAATTATACTGGAAGCAGAACATTGGTGATATGTATGGAACCTTGTTGCACGAAGGCCAATTCTTAGAGCCCGTAATGCGTAATTTTGAAACATTCCTAGCAGATACCCAAGATAATGTGACGGGAACGGTACATGTGGTATTGTCGCCGTATCAATTCCAAGTAACCGGAATTGAGTCTAAATTTGACTTAATGTCATCTACATTTGGTGCATATGGCGAAATGAATAAAGCCTGGACGGGCGATGATGTGCGTGGATTCTCGAAAATTGTTTCGAACCAAACCATGATCCACCGGAAAGTTAACGAATCAAACTAATGGCAAAGATCGGAATCGTAGGTGCGGCAGGTTACACGGGAGGTGAATTACTCCGCATTTTGGTGAACCACCCTGATGTAGTTTTGACGTGTATTATGTCAAATTCACAGGCTGGGAAATTGGTTTCAGATGTGCACACCGACTTACTAGGCTCGACGCATGTGCGATTCTGCGATCAGCTATGTCCTGTGGATGTATTGTTTTTATGTTCTGGACATGGGGAATCAAAGAAATTCCTAGCGGCAAACGATGTGCCTTGGCATACCAAAATCGTGGATTTAAGTACAGATTTTCGAG
This sequence comes from Spirosoma fluviale, assembly GCA_945883625.1. Taxonomy (GTDB): domain Bacteria; phylum Bacteroidota; class Bacteroidia; order Cytophagales; family Spirosomataceae; genus Aquirufa; species Aquirufa fluvialis_E. Next base: position 36,792 of record CAMCXW010000014.1, on the reverse strand, counting down.
ATGAATCGGAAGGTTTTATCTATGGGCTACCTGAATTTCAAAAAGAAAAAATCCGTACTGCCAACAAGATTGCTAATCCGGGTTGCTTTGCGACATCGATCGAATTAGCTTTGTTGCCATTAGCTGCAACTGGATTGATCAAATCAGCCGTGCATGTTACGGCGATTACGGGGTCGACGGGTGCAGGTCAGGCATTATCACCAACGAGTCATTTCTCCTGGAGAAACAATAATATTAGCATATATAAAGCCTTCACACATCAGCATTTGACAGAAATAGGCATGGTTTTGGGGTCTGAGTACCCTGCGCCTAAGGTCAACTTCATTCCATATCGCGGTAATTTTACGCGGGGAATTATGGCGAATGTGTACACGGATTTCGCGGGAACTCAGGAAGAGGCTATTGATTTATTCGAAAACTACTACCGCGATTCGCCCTTTGTTTTTGTCAGCCCCCAAGCGGTGGATGTCAAGCAAGTGGTCAACACGAACAAATGCTTTTTGCACCTAGAAGTTCACGAAGGCCAAATTTTAATTAGCTCCGTGATCGATAACCTGTTAAAAGGCGCCTCAGGTCAAGCCGTTCAAAACATGAACCTAATGCTCGGCTGGGACGAATCAGCGGGGTTGAGGCTCAAAGCAGCAAATTTTTAGACGTTAGACGCTAGACGTTAGACGCTGGACGTTAGAGGTTGGATGTGAGAAGTGACAAATAAGAGGTAAGAATAAATATAAACTAGCGACTAGTGACTAGCGACTAGTGACTGATGACTATACTATGAAACTATTCGACGTTTACCCACTTTACCCGATCGAACTTGTGAAAGCACAGGGAAGTACGGTATGGGCAAAAGATGGGCAGGAATATTTAGATTTATATGGAGGTCATGCGGTGATTTCCATCGGGCATTCGCATCCACATTATGTGGCGAAGATGACGGAGCAACTGCGCAACATTGGATTCTATTCAAACTCAATTATCATTTCAGGTCAGGAAGAATTAGCCGAAAAATTAGGTCGCATTTCGGGATACCCAAGCTTCCAATTATTCCTAACAAATTCCGGAGCCGAATCAAATGAGAACGCCTTAAAATTGGCCTCATTTCATACAGGACGCAAGAAAGTAGTTTCATTTACCAAAGCATTTCATGGAAGAACGGCGGGTGCGGTGGCAGTCACCGACAACCCAAGCATCGTCGCTCCCATCAATGACACTTCGCATGTAAGCTTCCACCCATTCAATCAAATTGAGGGTTTGGCACAGGTAATTACCGAAGAAACAGCAGCAGTAATTGTTGAAGGAATTCAAGGCGTAGGTGGAATACACGTCGCTTCAAACCAATTTTTACAAGCGTTAAGAACACGTTGTGATGAAACGGGCGCGCAATTAATATTAGATTCCGTGCAATGTGGTTACGGACGTTCTGGTAAATTCTTTTCACACCAATTTGCCGATATTCATCCCGATATGATGACTACTGCGAAAGGCATGGGAAATGGTTTTCCGATCGGTGGCGTTTTAATCGCACCACATATTCAAGCAAGTTATGGATTATTGGGGACGACATTTGGTGGAAATCACTTAGCCTGCACGGCAGCGAATGCGGTTTTAGACATCATTCAGGAAGAAAAATTACTTGAAAATTCAACAAAGGTAGGTGATTACCTGATGGGGGAATTGGCAGGAATCTCCGGAATCAAGGAAGTTCGTGGCCGTGGTTTGATGATTGGAATTGAACTTGAAATCCCCGTAGGACCAGTGCGTGATACGTTATTGAACACCCATCACATCTTTTGCGGGTATGCCGGAAAACACACCTTACGGCTATTGCCAAGTTTAGGCATAGACCAATCCATTGCAGATCGGTTCCTAGAAAGTTTGACAAAGACCTTAAAGGCATAGATTAGTTTAGTTCCGACTTGCTTTTTGAATAGAAATGTGATTATTTTGCGTTTCTTTTGTTCACGAAATTATCGGCAATTAAAGAGAAATTAAAAACAATTATTTATTCATACCAATGGCATTAATTACAAAAATTAGAGAGAAATCAGGGGTTGCAGCAGCGGCTATCGCGATCAGTTTAGTGTTGTTTCTCATAGGAAGTGATATTTTCCAAGGAAAATCATCCTTGTTTGGCGGAAGCTCACAGGAGGTTGGCAATATTGCCGGTGAAAGTATTCTCATTCAAGATTTCCAAAAAAAGGTAGAAGAGGCGACGGCTAATTACACAGCACAAACAGGCAAAGGCCCATCCGAGCAAGAGGCGACGATGATTCGTGATCAAGTTTGGAACCAATACGTTTTGGATATTGCTTATAAAAAAGAGTTTGATGCGTTGGGATTACGTGTTTCAGAGGAAGAATTAATTGATATGGTTCAAGGAAATTACATTCATCCTTCGGTGCGCCAGCAATTCACTAATCCACAAACGGGTCAATTTGACAAGTCCTTTGTCATTCAGTTTTTAAAGAATTTGAAGACAATGCCGGCACAACAACAACAAGGCTGGGCGAGTTTTGAGAAATCAATTGCACAAGATCGTATCCGCGCGAAGTATGAGAATTTAATGCGTATGTCGAACTACGTGACACAGGCAGATGCGGCGAAAGAATACCAAGCACAAACTTCTAAATTCAATGCGCGTTTCTTATATGTACCGTTCTTCTCTGTTTCGGACTCTACTGTTAAAGTGACAGATTCGCAATTGGAAGATTATTTAGCTAAGCATAAAGATCAATACAAGGGAACAAATACACGTTCAATTCAGTATGCAACTTTCCCCGTTATTCCAACGAAGCAAGACACAGCCGAATTCTATTCACAAATCAAAAAATTAGCGAAAGATTTAGCGGTTGCACCGAATGACTCAGCATTTGCGATGTTAAATTCAGATGTGCGGACTCCATATTTATTACCTTATGCTGAAATTCCAGAAGTGGTTAAAACTCAACTAGGTACTTTCCAAGTGGGTGGAATCTATGGTCCATTTAAAGAAGGGTTAACGTACTCGATCTATAAATATGGTGGCGTAAAGAAAGACTCATTGTTTACGATGCGTGCTAGTCATATTTTGATTGCTCCTGCCAATAAATCCGATTCGGCGAAAGCACAGGCAAGACAACGTGCGGAGGCTATTTTAACGCAAGTTAAAGGTGGTGGAAGTTTTGAGACATTGGCTCAAATGAATGGCATGGATGGCACTGCTCAAAATGGTGGTGATTTAGGTTATTTCAAAAATAATGGGTCAATGGTCAAATCATTTGAAAAAGAATTGTTTGGCTATAATGGTGTTGGTCTAATGCCTAGTGTGATTGAAACTGATTTCGGTTTCCACGTAGTTAAAGTAACAGATGCCAAAACCAATACGAGCTATAAATTAGCAGCCATCAACAAAACGATTGCTCCTTCACAGGCTACATTGGATAAAATATTCACACAAGCAGATGCTTTTGCGAATGCAAACGGAACACAAGCTGCATTTGAAGTTGCGATAAAGAAAGACAAAAACATTATCATGATGCGTGCTGAACGTTTATTAGAGAATTCCTCAGCGATCAATAATTTAAGTAATGCACGTGAAATTGTTCGTTGGGCATTTGATGATAACACGTCGATAGGTGATGGTTCGAAGAAAGTTTTCGAACAAGATAATCAATACATTGTGGCTTATTTAACTGGAAAAACAGAGAAAGAAAATGTAAAAGTTAATGACTTCCGTGAGGAGTTGACTGCCATGGTTCGTAATCAAATGAAATGTGAGCAGATTTCAACGAAGCTTGCGGGAATCAAAGGTACATTGGAGCAAATTGCACAGAAATATGGTGCAGGTGCATTGGTTGAGTCTGTACAAGATATTACGTTGTCAGCCGGTATGTTAAATACGGCTGGACCAGATGCGATTGCCTTAGGCCGCATAGCAGGTTTGAAAAATGGAAAACGTAGTTCGGTATTCGTAGGCGAAAATGGCGTGTTTATCGCAGAGAAAACTAATTCAATGGAAGCACCTGCTTTAGCGGATTATTCGGTTTACAAAAACCAAATTCAATCGATGAATTTGCAACGTACTTCGTTCTACATCAATGAGGCAATTAAAGAAAATGCGAAAATTGAAGATAAGCGATACAAATTTTATTGATCGTTTAATAAAAGATAGATTGAAAAGCATTCTGTAAGGAATGCTTTTCTTTTTTGAAAGCTAAGTATGATAAAAAATCGTTGGATCTTATGGCTTGGAATGGGTATCGCGCTACTAGTTGCGAGTCCATTCATTCGTATGCGTTGGGATATCAGTGAGGATAAAAAATTTACGTTAAGTGCATCTACGCTGACGAACCTACAGGCATTGGATGCGCCCATTCGTATTCAAGTTTACTTAGGCGGAGATGGACTTCCGGGTGGCTTTAAGCGTCTCGAGCAGGCGACAATTAGTATATTGGCAGATATAAAAAGTCAAAGCCCTCAGACTATCGAAATCGAGCAAATTGATTTGTATGCGGAGTACCCGGATGAGCAGGAACGGGAGCGGATGATATTTCAGTTGGATTCCTTGGGGTTACCGCCGACGAATATTGTCAATAAGCAAGATGGAAAGCAGGTGCAGCAATTGGCTTTTCCGGGTTTAGTAATTACAAAAGGGGAAAGATCGGTAGGCGTTTTATTACTTAAAGGCAATCAATTAGCGAATCCGCAAGAGGTATTGAATCAGTCGATTGAGGGATTGGAATACGAGATTATGCAAGGAATTCAAAGCTTGGCGCAAAAGGAGCGTAAGAGAATCGGTTTTCTGATGGATTACAATCACATACCGGCAGTGAATCAGTTAAGTCTGATTGCTGCTTTACGCAAGCGATACGATTTATATCCAGTTGACTTAGGCGCTTCGGCGACATTAGATGGATTGGATGCGATTTGTTTGATTCAGCCAGACCGTGTTTTCAGCCCGTCGGATCAATACAAGATTGATCAATTTTTGGTCAAAGGAGGTAAAGGTATTTTCTTTATGGAGGGTGTGCGGACGGATACCATTGCGAATCAGGGTTTGGTAAGTTCGGTGATGGATGTTGGCTTAAATGCTCTTTTCTACCGATATGGATTACGCTTGAATAGCAATTGGGTGAAAGATGCGTCATTGTGTGGGGCGATTCCGTTGGCCATAGGAAATTATGGAAATAAACCGCGTATCGAATTAATGCCTTGGCCTGCGTTTCCGTTATTGCGTGGTAATCCGGCGACGTTGATAACTAAGAATTTAGATGCGGTCTATGGGCGCTTTGTGTCGAGTATAGATACGGTAGCAAGTGCTAATTCTCTAAAAAAGACCCCATTATTACAGACGAGTACCTATACACAGGTGCAGCAGGCACCGGCGACCTTGCCATTTGCATCAACAGGCAAGGATTTTGATCCGGCAAAATATAAGGCGGGTACGCAGGTAATTGCGTATTTATTGGAGGGTCGATTTAAGTCGGTATTTCAAAATAGGCCTTTGCCAAACGATAGTTTACAAAAAGGGTTTTTAGGTGAATCCGATCAAGCGGGTGGGTTGATACTGGTAGGTGACGGTGACATTGCATTGAATGGCATTGATCCGGAAACGAAGGGACCGTTGGCTTTGGGGTTTGATCCATTTTCCAAGCATACCTTTGCGAATGCCGACTTTATCTTGAATGGATTACAGTACCTTTTGGATGACCAAAAGGCTTTATTGGCCCGCAGCAAAAACATCCGACTTCGTCCTTTGGACAAAGGAAAGATTCAGGCAGAGAAGGGATTTTGGCAGGGCATAAATATGCTACTGCCTATTTTGTTTGGTGGCTTGTTTAGTTTGATGGTGGTGCTCTATCGCCGGAATAAATACAATCGCTAAAGGGCTTGGCTTTGTTGCTTAATTCTTTTAACTTCGAGGTTTGAAAACGTACGTCACAAATTAACGATAAGCAATGAAATTTCTAGTCGCCTCCAATGTGTTATTGAAGCAGATTTCCGCCATTAATGGGGTAGTCGCAAGTAATCCAATCATCCCAATTTTGGAGAACATTTTAGTTGAATTGGAGGGTAATACCTTGAAATTAACGGCGTCTGATTTACAGACGGTGATGACTACGACCTTGGATGTGGAGGGATTTGAGAATGGATCTATCGCCTTGCCGGCACGTTTATTGTTGGAGACGTTGCGTAGTTTACCGGATCAACCGGTAACAATTGGCGCGGATCAAGGCACATTTGGAGCGGAGATTTCGACACAAAATGGTCGGTTTAAATTAAGTGGTGAGAATCCAATTGATTTCCCGAGGATTCCAGAGGTTGCCAAAAATCAATCGATTACATTATCGGCATTAACATTAGGTGAGGCCATTTCGAATACATTGTTGGCCGTTTCAAATGATGATATGCGTCCAGCTATGACGGGGGTATTGATTCAAATGATGGGAGATCATACGAATTTTGTGGCGACGGACGGACATCGTTTGGTACGTTACCGCAGAACGGATATACGTCCTGAGGCGCAGAGTAGCTTAATTTTACCTAAGAAAGCGTTGTCCTTATTGAAGTCGACATTGCCTACGGCTGACACGCAAGTAACGGTTGAATTTAGTGCATCGAATGCCTTCTTTAGTTTTGAAAGTTTCCAGTTGATTTGTCGGATTATCGATGAGCGTTTCCCAGAATATGAGAATGCGATTCCGAAGGAGAACAATGAGATTGTGACGATAAATCGCTTGGAATTCTTGAGTTCGGTGAAGCGTATTTCGATTTACTCGAATAAGACGACGCACCAGATTCGTTTGAAGTTAACGTCGAATAGCTTGACATTATCTGCTGAGGATTTGGATTACTCGAATGAGGCGAATGAGTCGTTGGCCTGCGAATATGCTGGTAAGGACATGGAGATCGGCTTTAATGCCAAATTGATCTCTGAATTACTAGGAAATTTATCTTCGAAATTTGTAGATATTAGATTAAGTGAGCCAAATAAAGCTGGCTTAATTATCCCGTCTGACCAGGATGAGCACGAAGATGTGTTGTTGCTGGTGATGCCGGTGATGTTAAATTCGTATAATTAAAACCTTTGGTTTTAATTATACGAATTTAACACAGACGTCAGACATTAGACATCAGACAATAGACGTTAGACGTTGGACATTAGACGTTATACCTTAAATTCACTCCGGACTGTTGACTTCGGACTAAATCAACTTGTAATGAGAAAACTAGTAAGCATCCTATTCCTATCCCTTTTAACTCTCCCAGCTATCGCAGCGGAAGGTGATGGTGTCAAATTCTTTGAGGGAACATTTCGCCAGGCGAAAGAGAAGGCAAAGAAGGAAAACAAATTAATCATGTTGGACGCCTACACGACGTGGTGTGGCCCATGTAAAGTATTAAAGAACAAAGTATTTCCTAATAAAGAGTTGGGCGATTACATCAATGCAAATTTCGTGTCGATTGGTGTCGACATGGAGGCGGGTGAAGGACCTGCTTTGGCAAATATGTATCCAATTGAAGGCTACCCAACGATAATCTTTATGGATGCGTCAGGCAAGGTTAAAAAGAAGGTATTGGGCTTACCACAAGGTGGCGCTAAGGAGTTGTTGGGCGTAGCGAAGGCAATAAAAAAATAGACGTCAGACGTTAGACGCTGGACGTTAGAAATATTAAAAGACCCTAGGGAATATTCCTTAGGGTCTTTTTGATTTAATTCAATAGCTAACGTCTAACGTCTGAAGTCTATTTTACCTCTTAAGGTCTACTGGCTTATTACGCTTGCGCATTTTGATATTGATAAATTCAACAAAGAGCGAGAATGCAATGGAGAAATATAGATAGCCTTTGGGGATCTCACCGATACTATTTCCAAGGATGCTTAGTTCAGAACCGTGGCTAGCTTCGGCGATTAACATAAAACCAATCATAATCAAGAAAGATAATCCGAGGACTTGAAGCGACGGGTGGTTGTTGACAAAACGTCCAACAGGCCCCGAAAAAGCCATCATGATAACAGCTGATACCACAACGGCGATAATCATAATCCACATATTATCTGAAAGACCGATGGCGGTCAGGATGGAATCAATGGAGAATACAAGGTTAATCAATGCAATTTGAGTCACTACTTTGGCGACACTGTTTATCGCCTTACCGGCTTTAGTACTGTGCTCCTCCTCCCCTTCTAGTTTCATAAAGATTTCATTGGTAGCCTTGTACAACAAAAATAATCCTCCGATGAACAAAATCACGCCTTGACCGGTGGGTGCAACTTTAAAGTATGTGGTATCAATGTGCATGAATGGCTTTTGAAGTGAAATCAAAATGGAAATACCAAAAAGCAAGATGACACGGAAGACCATGGCTAAGACCAAACCGATGTTTCGGGCTTTCGCTTGACTTTCTTTGGGCAATCGGGAAGCCGTAATGGAAATGAAAATAATATTATCAATCCCCAAAACGATTTCCAAAAAGGTTAATGTAAGTAGACTAATAAGATTGTCTAGGCTAAAAAGCGATTCCATGGTAAATTTATTTGCTTGCAAAGATGGTGTGTTTCAAGCAGATAATCAAAAAATAGGCCTTAGAGATAAAAAAAATGAAGTTTATTCAAGTGTCGACTTGCATAAAAAAAATAAAAGACAGATATTTGCAAACCAATTTAACAGATTGGTCCTATAGCTCAGCTGGTTCAGAGCACCTGCCTTACAAGCAGGGGGTCCTAGGTTCGAATCCTAGTGGGACCACAGAAACCACCTCAAACGAGGTGGTTTTCGTGTTTTTAGGTGTGTCGTAGCAAAAGTCGTAGCACATAAAGTTATTTGTTCAAAATCTCTAATATCTGCTTTAAGTTTCGAGACCCATCATTTTTATAGTAGGTTGAGACCATTTCTTCAGTGGCATGACCACTCATAATTGTCACCCCACCACTATCCATTCCGCCATTTCTTAAGGTAGTAATCAATGTTCTTCTGCTGGTATGAATACTAATCTGACTATACTTAGTCACATTCTCCACAATACCTCTTCCTCCTTTTGTATATCTGATTTGTACAAGTGATTGTAATGCCGGTACCATCTCACCAATAATCTTGATGTATGAATTCATCTTTTGTTCAGAGATTTCAGGCAAATCGTAATTGTATTTTTCAAGAATTAACCGAGCCTTTTTAGATATTGGAATCTGAATTTCACTACCTGTTTTTTGGTTGTAAATCCTTACAATTTCATTATTCTTTGCATATTTCATGAAGGTGTTAAAATCAGAAATTCTGACACCAATCTGGCATAGTAAATAAAACTTATCTCTAACTAATTCATAGGTTGGATTATACGATAAATCAAGTTCTATTAACCCTTGTAATTCATTCTCATTAAGAGCGATGGTCGATGCGCGTTCTTTGGGAATAGTTATCGAATACTTCTTAAAGGGGTTAAAGCTAATCACCTCATTTTGTGTCAACACCTCTAAAAAAGTCTTGAAATTCTTCATTCTATCTCCAATGGTATTCTGCTTCATTTCCAAGTCTACTGTGAGGTAATTTTGAAAATCTGTCAAGGTTTCCTTACGAATAATATTTATGGTTGTAAACTTGGTTTTTCTTTTGCTCTCATAACCTTTCAAAGCCTTAATCATCGAGATATAGTTATCTATTGTCCCATTTTTAAATCTTTTTCCTTTGTTTAGGTCTCTCCCCTCCAATCTTCTTTTAACCAAATCCTCAATCAATGGAATCAATGTTATGACTGCCTTAGGTTTGAAGAATCCTTCTTTCTTCATTCCGCTTTTAATGAAATCAATAAAATCTTGACGACTCGGGTATTCGCCATGAAATCTCATGAATTCATGGTAGAAATTGTCTATTTCAAGTTGAATCCGATTCAATTCTTGTTGAATATAAGAGTTCTCATGTTTCCCTCGACCTGTTTTCATTCTACCCTTTTCCCATTCACTCGGCTTAACCCGCAGCTCAGCAATAGTAAGCTGAATTCTCTCAACTCCTGGGTAATTTATTGACATACCAATAGGTGACTTTTCCTGTTTTTTTTCTTTGATATTAAAGGATACTCCCATGATTTTTTAAATTTTGATTTTAACTGCTTTATTTTTGACTGCTCGCTCTAAGTCTCTCGAAGAAATGAGCATTTTTCTTCCTAGTCCTCTATTTTTAAGGATACCTTGCCTGACCAAGGAACTAATGGTGTTAGGACTTGAGTGTAGAAGCTTTGCCGCTTCATCTCGCGTGTAGATTAACTCCTTACTCTCCATTTTTTCCATCATTTCATCAACCTTTTTGTTGAACATCGCTTCCATGGATTCGATTAACTCACGTGAATCCACAGCAATTAAAATTCGTTCATTATATATCATGTTATTTTTGATTTAAAGGCCCTGTAATACACCAGGCCAAATTGTTTAGCTTACTTTTACAGTCTGAAATAGCTTAACATCTTCTACTTTCGTAAGACTGGTTTCTTTTTTTTGGGATATATGAATTCGACCTTTTCTAAGTCAATTTTTGTGTAGTCAATCAAAATCTCACTTTCGTCTCTTCGAGTAAAATATGACAACACATCTCCTTTGTTTATGGTCATACTAAAAACTAGAGGATAAGCGCTTTTTTCAAACCCACTTCTAGTTGCAAACCATTTAGCTTTATCGAAATCTAAGCTCCAAGAGCTCCCAAGAAAGTCGCATTCTGAATCCATTTCATTTAGACATACGCCCCGATACACTTTCAATTCATCAGGCAGTTCAAGAAAATCAGCTTTCTCATCATTACCCATCATTAGATGAGGTTGGTTGCCGAAATAGAATAATTCAATTACTTCATTCTTATATTGCCAAGCATTTTCAGTATCATTATATGCTTCAGCCACAATTTCATAGTAACCTTCAATTCCAAGATTATTTTTAATGAGTTCCCGAAACTCATAAACCCAATTTAGTCTCCAAGGACGCTCGATTAACATTAGAATATCTGCGTATTCACCTTGATTCATGCAGTCTTGATACTCTTTAACTTTGTATCTAAATAATTGATTTAGACGCCCATTTTCGCTCGACATTACCTTAGGATTTGAGTTGTAAAATGTGTTCACAAAAATGTGTTTGACATAAGCTCTATCCTCAACGATTACTATCGAGTTTTTCAATTCCTCACATAAAATTTCCTTTGCAAATCTTACTATTGTATCCATTTTCACTTGTTTTTTGATATATAACACTTTGACTTAAAATTGTAAATACGATTTACTGATATACATACTGGTGATTAAAAAAAGGACCTTGTCCTTTTCCCCATTCTAAAAAAAATGGTATGCTTTTCTATGTATTTTTAATTACTAATGTGTGTTTTGATTGATTTTAACTATCCTCTTTTTATCTCCAGGGGTTGATACAAATTGCTTGAGGAATTCTTCAGCCTCTTCTTCTTCCTCTTTCGTCATAGGTATTTGCCCTTTCTTTAATTTCTTTGTTTTAGGTAAAGTATCATAAATAATCATAAACTCCTCCATCGAAGAAACCAACTCCAATTCAGCCCTCTTCATAAATTCTGGGTCATTAGCCAATTTCACTAAGTCATTACCAAAATCTTCTGCTTTACCCATATATGCGCGGATTTCAGCCTTAACATTGTTTGGATTATAGAAAGGTGCGCGAGCTACAACGTAACTTGTTTCACTTCCACCTCTCTTCTGATTCAGCAATGTTAACTTAACATCGGTCACCAAAATACTACGATGTTGAACAATAGCAGTCTCCATTTTCTCGAGTCTGGCAAACAGCTCTTGAACCTTTGGGTCTTTAATTAGGTCAATATATTCTTCCTTCAATTTTTGAAGTTCTTCATATACTCTCTTTCTGATAAGTCCTATTTCAGATTTCTCTTGGGTTACATCAATGGATATATCCTCTGTTTCTACGAAAGTAGTAAACGCACTCTTTCGAGTTGACGTTTCATTTAGCTCCGTGAAAATCCCTTTAAGTTGGTTCTTTTTCATTATTTACTTGTTCAACGATGCAAAGGTAATAATAAAATTAGTAAATCCAAATAATTGATATACAGATTTATTTATTTTTTCAAATGGTCCCATGGGCTGCAAACCCTATTTTAAAAAATAATTTAAATCCAGGGGTTGATTTTATAAAACCGAATATTTATATTTTATAAAGTGTCGAGACCGGGCGAAGTCTTAAACGGACACATAAAGATTTTTGATTAACCTCTGAAAGTAAGTGTCGCCCCACTGAAATCGGAGGTTTCATTTTATATGAAAATATCATATTACAATGAGGGCGGTATCAACTTACAAAAACAACCGATTAAGTACATCACCCTCGCAGAATTTGTTCTTTTGGTTAAGAACAATCCAAACATAGGTTTTTACGAGAATCTCAGAAACCTATCGATTACTGACAAAGAGCAGTATGATAAACTTAAAAAGACACTTCCATTTATTACACCTCATGTCGAGACTAATGGGAGAAGGTTATCCGGTGATTATTTCGACATTAACTTCCGGTCATTTACTCAACTAATGTATTTCGACATTGATAATGTTGAAAACGTACAAAGTGAAAAAGAAAGGATTATAAATCAATATGGAGACTTTGTTTCCTTTGTTTGTACATCACCATCAGGTAGAGGTATTACAATTATCATTCAGATTGAAAATGAACTAACCAAGGACAACTTTGAAATGATTTGGTCATCGATTCGTATCAATGAGTTTAAATATGAAAATATTGATACCAAAGCTACAGGTATTGGAAGGACTATGTTTATATCTTATGACCGGGATGTCTACTATAATCCGGATGTTACATTAGCCGTAGATTTTACCATGGATGAAAAAGTGGGAAATCATACTAATAGTCTTGGGGTAAAAATTACTAATTATATCAATTCCCACATTTCCAATACTAATACAATTACAAGGAAGAAGTACAGAATTTATAGTATAAATGAAATCCTTAATACTATAGTTACCAGTACGCCGGTAGATGTAGATAATGAGATTGTGGATGTTAAGGAAGTAGTTGATTATGTATCCATGTATATTCCAAGAAATATAGTTGATGGAAAAAAAAGGTCTACATACCTAATTATGATACATCAATTGTTTCACCTTAACCCTGATTTACAAATTGATATAATCTATTCATACATATGGTTCATTAACAATGTCTTTGCTAATCCAAGAATGGAGAAGTCACAATTACATAGACACTTCAATGATGTGGTTGATGAAATCCATAAAACAAAAATGGTTTCAGTCAATTATAGGACCCGGAGTATCCATTGGAACAAAAATTGTCAGTTTCTTGATTTTATTGATAAGAAGACCATAGCAAAGAGATTAGTTGGTCTTCATACAAGATACAAAAACCAGAATTCTGTGTTTGAAGCTATTGAAAGATTAGGGGTAGAAGGAAAGAAAGTTACCAATATGGCAATCAAGGAAATCACTGGCAAAGATATTAAAACCATAAGGAATTACAGGGACAAACCATTGATTGATATGGAGGTTGAAATAAAGGCAATATTAGATGATTTAATACCCCAAATCCCTCAAAATATGTGTGCTTAAGGTACCCTTTTTGTCGTACCGGCATTAATCTCTTATAATAAGGTCAATTCCCTGTTTTTATCCGCTCAAATACCGATAACCCATATTTTTATATGTATTTGATACAATGTGGATGATTACAGGGATTGACCCTTGTTTAAAGTAAGACCCCATTATCCCATTTTACGATAAAATCGGGATATTTATTATGAAAGAAATCCCATGAAACTAACAAAACTTATACCACCTCCCTCAAAAAAAAGGAAGCAAATGATTATCACACCAAGCCAAATGAAAAGATTGGCCGATAGTTATATACAATTAATAGAGGAGAACCGGTATATTAACGTATTTTCAATTGAACAAAATTAATACCAAGTCTAATAAATGACAGAAAAAGACATCCCATCTGAAGAATTCACACTTCCCCCTGGTGTAATAAAGGGTCTTTCAGAATTATCGCGAGACCAATTCCTCGAGTTGATGTCCAGCGAACATCCCGCGGCTAAAGACTTCCGGAGGCACCATAAGTTAGAATTCAAATACAGAATAAAAAGTAATCATTCTTTGAACGAATTTTATCGTGACCGCTTTCTTAAAGAATAGAATATAGACTTTACTTTTAGTTGACCTCTTTAAACTTAATTCGTTCCAATAAAATAAGTGTTCCAATAAATTCTTTAAAGATTACTCTGGAACGTCGTTTTTTCTCTGGACATTTGAGCCAAATCAATTCAAAGAATTAAAATGGAACGTAAACAAGTAAACGCGGTTATTTTTTCTCGTGTATCCTCAACTGGTGACCGGCAATCAAATGACAGACAGACTAATGAGTTAAAAGAATATGCTCAGCGTATGGGATATAACTTGGTAGGGACTTATGAGGAAAAAATTAGTGGGTTTCGTAAAAATGAAGACAGACCGGTTTTGACTCAGCTCATGTATGACATCGACAACGGTATTGACGGGAAAATCCATATCGACAAAATTCTAACAAGTGAACTATCAAGAATATCAAGGAATGTGGTATCTGGATTAACATTTATTGAACATCTTTTAGCAAGAGACGTCTCTCTGTATATCCAAAACTATAATATAGAGACATTAAATCCCGACAAAAGCCGCAATCAGCTCGGAATGTTCATGGTTCAGATTCTCGCAAGCGTGGCGACCATGGAGGCTGAAACCACTAAAAACAGGTTCCAATCAGGCTACCGAAATTATATAGCCTCTGGAGGTCGCGTAGGCAGAAAACAAGGTAGTGTACTCTCAGATGAAGAATTCATATCACGTCATAAAGATGTTGTAAAATTGCTCAAACGCAATCTTAGCATCAGACAAATTTCAGGACTTACCAATAGTACATCTTTAACAACTATTATGAAAGTAAAGAAAACTCTTGTTAAGCAGGGTATCATTACCAAATAAGTAATTCTAATTGAAGGTTCACCTAAGGTTGACCGGGTTTTCTATTAGTAAATATTAGACATTTCAGCCTGAAACCATCATAAGCCTGTTCTAAAGGTCCTCAATAAGCCCCGGTCGAATAATCGTATAATCATACATCTGGCAGCCATACTAGGTCCCCACGGGAGGTGGTGGGCGCAGGTACCCCTCGCCGTATCCCTGCTTATACACACAATACCTTAGTTTTTAGCCCCCGGTCAATTCCCAATTTTAAATCGAGACCAATTTTTCACCATGACTTGAAGATTTATTCCTAATAAAAACCCTTAAAGAATCTATTAAAGTCAAATCGCGTTTTAAAATTCCGGAGAAAAAATCTGGAAATCCAAAAAATCTCTGGACCTTAGCCAGCATGGATTTAACAACAATCGATTTTCATATACACCCCAAATGGCAACTCATTAAATCAAGCCCACAAAGGTTAATTTTCAAATCGCCACACATCATTGACATTTTGGCATCAATCGAATTAGAAGTTGAAGGAGAAACAGTTTACGGTTTAATCAAGAGCTATGCTAATCCAATTGGCAACAGGGTAATCCTTGGAAAAGGAATGCCGTTGGAACTATTCTTAATGCTAATGGTTGATGTGTTGGCTGAAGATATTTTTGAATATTCAAATTCAGTGGATAAAACTTGATTAAAAAGAATACTTATAAGTTCCACCCACCATAATTCACAACACCTTCAATCTGATTCTCCACCCCATCTTCCAATTGTGGGAAGAAATTAATTCCTGTCCTTTTCTCTATCTCATCAACAGATACCGCAAAACTCCTTACAGGTGAAGATGACCCTGAATTAGATAGAATGAATCCAATTATCTTTGGATTTGACCCACCTTTGAAAGCAATTTTGTAAAAGGAACATGGTACGATTATCCCTCCACTAAGAACACCACAGTTTCCATTTAGAATAGGTCCTGTGACCACATAAAGTCCACCATTGGAAAGTGCTGATTCTCTGACCCATGATTCAATAGAAGACCAAATACCTCTGTTAAATGCTGGAACCATTGGTGACATATTCGACATGTAAAAAGTCTCAGACATAGATGTCAGATTCAGAGCCATATCTGCGGCAGGACACAAATGACCGCGGTCATACCCGCTTCCTTGATACGCAGTACTACTAACAGAATTTGATTTAACCTTCGGGTCAATACGAAAATCATCTGTCCGTGATTGACCACCGTTTATACTTTGGGGCGATAAATAGTAATACGCAAACTCTGATTGACGGTCAGAGTTCGAGTAAGACAATGTAAAATATGTATGTCTAATTAAGTACCCTTTAGATGTGGTTGGAGTGTAATCGCCGCCATCAGGTGTGATAGGTTCTTCTTTGGCACATGATACCAAAAGGAGAAAAAATAAAGCTGATATATAATTATGGAGCTTCAATCTTACAATGAATGGTAGTAATCTTTTATTTTAGAAGCCATCAATTTTCTTCTTAAAACTAAAAAGTCTTGATAGTCATCTATACCCATATTCTGAATTTCCTCTGGCACACAATTCATTCTAAGATTTTCTAACATTTGCTCGCTTGAAGATAAACCACTTAATTCCTGATTACCTTCAAATATCTGATTGTTGATTGATTCAAAATATTCTTTAGGTGGTTTGTTTCCTACTTTAATATTAATCTCAGATTGCATGTACACATAATTGGCAATTTGATTATACTTTGCCCTATCAAAACCATGTTTTTTAAGATAGTCTTTAGGGAATAGGTGATGAATATCTCCTCTATGCTCAATCAAAGAACCAACAAGTACATCCCTTGAAAGAAAGCCCCTGTCATTTGCTTTAACCTGTGAAGCAAGAAATACATGAAAATATGGACTACTTGCTACCGAAGTATCTAAACTTTGAGGTAAAGAAGCGTTCCAAAATGCATCCGATAACTCTCCATCCTCCTTTTCTCTCAAGTATTCTTCAAAGGGTTTATTTGATATTTGTTTAATATCGTAGTCAAATGTACTTTCAGGTGAACCAGAATAACGGCCAGTTAAAATAGAGTAAACGAACCACTTTCGTACAAAACTTTCAATCTTAACAGAATTAACACCTAAGTCTCTTAATTTAAGATAAACTATGTAAGCAAAGTTTATAGCATTCTGAGACCTGATAAGTTTAGGGTCAATGAAACCAGCGGATTTAATAATCATTAAAAACCTTTTAAAATTGGTCTCATTTATAAAATTATTTACACCAGTTTTCAAGGTTGCAAATGAAGATTCCGCAATCGCATCCTCATAGGTTCTTGTTTCAAAGTTCCTACCGGACAAAAGGCTTACCAAATCGGAAAGACGACCTCTATTAAATTGAGTTGTAAATGCCACTCGTATTAAATCATTGTAATCGGGGTCATACAAATCTTCCTTCTCATCTTTTAACCATTTCATTTTTTGAAAGAATTCAGAATTTGAGAATTCAGGGTCATTATCTACAATGTGCTTAAAGAATTCAGGTGCAATTGATAAGTGACAGAAATAGTCAATAGCCTTTCTTAATTCATTACCATTATAGTCTGTATTCGAAGCAATTTTACTCATTGCAAAATCTGCCTGACTTAACACCACACCTTTGGAATTAATTCTAATGAATATTTCAGTAACGGTTTCTATATCTAAGTCAGCAGCCAATTCAATTATCCCAATTTGCTTCTTGGGAATGTTCATTAAATTAGAAAATGCGTTTTGAACTTGCTTTTTATCAACATCAGGGTTTAGCTCAAAGTAATTATGAGCAATATCAAATAAATCACCATTAATGGCTTCAGATATATCAGGCAACCATGTTTTATCTTTTAAAATGGCTGGATTTTGAACCTCAAATTTTTCATCAATTGGGTGGAAAGCAATTTTTATTTTAATGCGTTCATACGTTTTATTAATAACATATTGTCCAAGTATGGCCGATGTTAAAGCAGTTACCCTTTGTTGACCATCAATGAGAATCTTTTTTCCTTCGCTTAAACTACCATCCTTTAATCTTACATTTGGGTTCCGCCATGCAATTACGTACCCAATAGGATAACCTTGATAAAGACTATCCATCAGGTCTCTTACCTTGGAGCTATCCCAAACAAATGGTCGCTGAATTTCAGGAATAGCAATTTCTCCTGAGTTTACCCAAGCTAAAAGGGTTTCAATAAGTTGTTGATTTACAGCGTATTTTTGCATTTTGAATATTATTTCTCAATTATTTCTTCTTTTTCGAAATCGTACCTATAGTTTATTATGGTACCGGCAATTATAAAGTGAATCGCTTGTTCAATAACATGCAATGGCGCAATAAACCACTCTCTTGGTGTATGTCTATTCCCATTTTTATCGAATACATCGATATTCAAACAAGCTCTACCAAAAAATCCATGAACTAATTTCTCAAGTTTTTGTGGATTCATGTTGTAACATTGATATGCCATTACAATTTTTACATCTGCCATCAAATAGGTAGGTTCCACCGATGCATTCTTAATTCGCTCTTCAACCGAGGTCTTAGAGAATCCTATTTTAAACAGATTGTTAAGCTCTTTTATCTCTGGCTTATCACTTTTGGACCTTAAAATATAGATGAATCCAGCGGCTTCATCCTCTTCATTAATATTATTAAACTTCTCTAAAAAATCGGAATTTACCTTATCTGAATTCTCAGAAACTACCTTTCCATTGATATATAATATCTTCTCAACGGACCTTTTTAACATATTAGACTCCGTGCCATTTTCAAAAATACACCTTGTTCTTCCATCTTCACGAACTCGGGTTCCGTCAGCTTTATAGTGCTCTTTTTTAGTAATCTCTATCTTTTCAACATAGAATAAAATGCCATTATGGACATAATATGACCCTTCGCGAAGATTGCTCAATTTAAAATCAACCAACTTTCTTTTTCCATTTTTTAAATCACTTTGTACTTCCTTAAATTGAGATTCATATTTCGCGAATTCTTTGCATGGTCTTCTTTTAGCAACAAAATCTGTGCTTTCTCTTTCCTTGAACTTGGTTACGTGTTTTAAATCAAAAAGACCTGTACCGTCATCACCAAGTATTCCCAGCGTGTCATCATTGAATACATCTTCAATCGAATTTATCTCTTTAGGCGTGTAATTCAATAAATCAAAGGAATCATGGGGTTTTAAAGCTTCCATCTTTTCAGGATTTTCCCTTATGGACTTCAACCTTGAATACAACATGTGTTCTTGAATATCCCCACCTAATTCAGGTTCACGGTTCTTTTGTTCATAAAAATTATTAATATCTTGAAAGGAAGCAACCAACCGTTCATCCTCATTACGAACAGGGTAGTTAGATGGCTTTACCTTAAGTAAATCCAAAGGGTCATTCTCAAATATCTCTTTTAATAACTTATCCCTATCCATTATTTGCTTGTCGTTTTTGCTCCTTCAAATAAATAATAGCTTCAGCCATCCTAATTTCTAACGGGTCTGATGAGGTAAGCTTCGGCTCTCTTTTATGAGTTTTTACAAAGTCGTTAATCTTTGGCCATAGGATAAGAGCTTCTTCAAGTGTCATTTGTATTCTTGTTGCCGCAATCACATCTTGAATAACCCTTAATACCTTGGTGGTAACATCTTTTGATAATATTTCAAATGCCTTTTGGAAAGGATTAATACGGTCAATCAAATCAATATCCAAATCGTCAATATTAACAAATTGGCCAGCCATTCTAATAAATCGCTTATCACCAACTTCTTTTATCTCTCCACCCTTGATTACAGAGTCAACAACCACATACTCTCTAACCTCTTCTCTTTCTTCATCGGTAAGGTCAGGATATGTAATTTGAATGATTTTAGGAATTAAAACCTTGTTTATCACTTCAGGGTCTAAATTACCTGAAATTGATTTTTGGATAGTTTCATCCTGTAGGATTTTAGCTTTCAAGTCATTTAAATCGGACTCGACAATATCTTTTACCCGTTTTGTGGACGGAGTTTTAAATCCTCTAATCTTGATTTCACCGGGTCCAGCTTTATCCTCATCATTGATTTTGGTTTTAAACTTGAAGTTCGGTGCCAAAACCTGTTCCATCAACAATGAAGCCGTAATAGCTTTCAACATATTGTTTACGGACAATCTAACCAAATCATCTGCAGCATCGGGCTGAGCAATTAGGTTTGTAAACTGAGCATGTGACTTATTCTCACTATCACGAGTACACCGGCCAATAATTTGAATTATCTCTGTTAATGAGCCTCTATAACCAACGGTTAATGCATGCTCACAATATGGCCAATCAAATCCTTCCTTGGCCATTCCTAAGGCAATTATTAAGTCCATATCATCAACAGACTTAATTTCCCTCAGATAAGCAACGACCTTTTCTCTGTCTTTTGGAATATCATTTACAAGGTCTGCAACCTTAAGTATTTTGCCATCAGATTTCCTTTTAACGTGAATAATACCCGTATCAGAATCAACTTTAACGACATCACCAATAGCATCCAAGATAGTATCAACTTCTTGGTGCTTATCTTTAGTAGACTCACCAGAATTGACATTAGGAATATGTAAAATGGTTTTCTTGTCAGTGTCTAAAATCTCCAAGATTGCATTTGTGTAACGGCCTTGGTAAAAATGGTATCCTATACCAAGTGACTTAAGGTATTTGTAACCATTTAGTTGCTCGTAATAGTTATATGTAACTTTGGTAAACTTAGCTTCGTCCTCAGGCATTAGAACAGGTACACTATCTCCTCTAAAATACGAACCAGTCATTGCAACTATATGAGCATTTGACTTTAACATAATACTTCTCAACAACTCTCCTAACCTACTATCTGAGTCCGCAGAAACATGATGGAATTCATCTATTGCAAGTAAAATATTATTGAATTTCTCCTCATCTAATTCCTCAAATGCAAACCGAAGTGTTGCATGCGTGCAAATCAAGATTTTCTCATCATTCTCTAAGAAGTTCTTGAATGCTTGAACTTTACTTTTGCTCCCATCCATACCGGGAGTACAGAGATTGAATTCATCGTTTGGTTCCCAATTAGCGAAGAACCCTGTTTCCTTTAAGTTTGTTGATTGAAATGAGCCACCAATAGATTTCTCTGGTACTGCGACGATGACCTTTTTCAAACCTTGATGAACAAGCTTATCCAATGCAATAAACATTAGAGCCCGGGACTTCCCGGATGCTGGAGGGGCCTTCAATAATAGATACTGAGCATCCCTTGCCTGATATGCTTTTTCTTGCATCTCACGCATTCCATAAGCGTTGTTTTTTGAACTCTGTCCCGATTGGGAATAGGTTACATGAACTATATCAGGCATGTTATTTCTTTTTCTTTTTAGGTTTAGATTCCATTTCGAATAGAGTTCCTCTCGACTTTTCTTCTTCTATCATTTGTTCATATAGTTTGAATAAGTATTCTAATCGTTCTTCATCACTCTCAAATGGTTTTGAACGATATATACTTTCGATTGCAAGGTCCAATTGTTGATGAGCATTTTTTAGCCCATGTGGCATTTTATAAGGGTCATAAAGCTGAGCCATCGTTTTTTCAGAATGAGATTCTCTCTCTAAAAGAATAGCATACGTGAATTTTTCTAATTCACTTTTTTGTGAATTTGTGATGAATGGAAAAGGAAATGTGTTGTAACATAGAGTATTGGAATATTGCATATCGGTTTTTAATCTGCCAGCTACTGCTTTTACCCAAACTATATGCATTCTTGAGGAAATAACTGCAAATAGATAAATCTCTGGATTGAAAATTACTCTTGCTGCATTTGATATAACTGTTCCTTTACTCAAAAATCCAATTGGTACATACTCACGCTTTTCAGAACCAGTCTGTGGAATAAATAATGATGGTGCATCAATAAAATTTGTTTCATCAAATTGATATGGTGTATTTGCTTTTTTAACGGTCGCAATCTTTTTACTTTTTAACCTAAATTCACGACATAATTCAATGCGCAATTTGATAGGAGAAATCGAGTTAGCTAAATCTTTATTATCTTCAGTTATCCACAAACAATACCTTTTACTCCCATTCATAAAATCATCTGCTCCAACATATTTTTTTATCAAATTAATTGAATCAGGGAATTGACTAATTAACGAGTTATGTTCGGCTTCACTAAGAATCAAATATCCTCCATCGCCTGCCTTTATACCTGATGACATTGGTCTAAGATTAGAAATATTTTTACTTTCCTTCTGAACAATAATATTTCTAGCATTCGCCAAATAGGCATTTATATTCTTTGCTATAATAACTCTCTCCTCAGTATAAATTCGCTTGATATAATTTGATGATTTATTGATTAATCCTATTATAATTACTGAAACACCTGCGTTTTCCTTTGCGTTATTTTTCCACTTAAATGAAGTATGTGCAAATCCGATTTCTATGTTCGAATTAAAAATAGTTGGCCATAATAATGCGACTTGTTCACCCTGACATATTGAATTTGTACTTACAAAAGAACATTTTCCTCTAATATTTTTGATGAATTGTGAGCCTTTATAAAACCATGCTGCTATATAATCTAAATTTTTATACCCATCGATATTCCTAAAAACATAGGCCATATCTTCTTTTTGAGCAATATTTTGCATACTACTGCCTAAATATGGTGGATTCCCCATTAAATATATTTCGTCATTTTCAGATTTTGAGCAAACAGATTCCCAATTCAGCCTGCATGCATTTCCATGAACAATTTTTCCAGCAGATGCCAATGGTAAAGCAGGCTTACTTCTACCAAATTCTTTAAAAAAAACTTGGTTCATTTGGTGTTCCGCTAACCATAGTGAAAGTATAGCAACTTCATGAGCAAAATCATCAAGTTCAATTCCATAAAATTGACTTAAACTGATGTTCGACAGGGCCATTTCATTTAGTTCCTTGAAAATCTTCATTTCAAGTTTCCGGAGTTCTTTATAGGTAATGATTAGAAAATTACCACTACCACAAGCTGGGTCAAAATACTTTGTATTCCATAATCTATTCAGTAATTGACGCAGTGCTTTAGGATTTCCCTTTGACGCTTCAAACTCCTCATTAAACTCATTTAGAAACAACGGCTCAATAACTTTCATTATATTAGGCACGCTGGTGTAATGCATCCCTAATCCTCCACGATGTTCTGGTGTAATGACAGCCTGAATCATTGACCCGAAAATATCAGGATTTATGGCACTCCAATCAAGTTCTCCGCTTTCAATAATTAATTGACGACTCTTTCTGCTGAATTTGGGAAGTCCATGTTGATTTCTAAATAACCCACCATTCACATACGGAAATGCATCAAGATATGCAGGCAAACTTCCTCTGTCACCATTGGGAAGATTCATTATTTGGAAAAGCCTTTCAAAATGAGAATCTAAATCACTGCCGTCATCCTGAGTGTGATTGATAACACTATGAGTAAACTGACTCTTTTCAAAGATATTTGTATCCTCGGCAAAGAAGCAGAACAATAAGCGTGTTAAGAATACATTAAGGTCATGAACTTCAGCTTCTGTATCAGTAGAGTTATCTTTCTTGATTTCATCATACAGTTTACCCATCCTCTCTGCAGCTTTAACATCTGCTGGGTTTTCGAACTGATGTTGAGCTTTTTCCATACCTGCGAGTGGTAAGAAAAAATCGAAATGCCTATCTAATTCAAGTAGCAGTGTATCGAGAGTGTCGCCCGTCTTTGTATCAATTGACAATAAGGTTTCATAATCAGTAACAATAATGAACCTTGGTGAATGCCCTGTTACTTTAGGGTCTGATTTGATGGAATCTATTAGAAGGTGTAGGTCAATGGAATTAGAAATCTTGAAGAACACTTTTTTCTTCCAAAGTATTTCACCGTGATTTTTTGATAGGTTTAATCCTCCTTCCTGAAGTCTTTTTACAGTCGCCTTAGGAGTTCCAAAACAAGATATAAAATCGTAAAAAAACGATTCTTCATTTATTGATTTAACTAAATCTTCAACACTTTGACCTATTTGGGTGACATTCATTACTTATGGAGAACCAGAATTTTATTCATTAAACTGCATTCAAAGTAAAATTTACGAAAATTATCAGTCAAATAAATATTCCTTCTTCGAATTCTAACAAATCAATAAAAAGTCAAATAATTAATAACCATTTAATAAGTGATTTTCTTAATCCAAGCCGCATTGACAAAATACACACATTTTTTGCGTTTTTTCTTAGGCAATAAATTGATTTAATTACGGTTTATGGACTGTCTAAAATAAAAATCTATATTAAAATGAAACACATATTCCTCTGCATTCTGATATGCTTATCTTTCAATTCGTTCTCGCAAAATGCTGAATCGTATAAAACCAAAGCTAAACAGTTTTTTGAGGCCGGTAAATACAAAGAAGCAATATCCAATTTAAACTTAGCCCTAAAAATTAATCCAAAAGATGCTAAGGCAATTAAAAATAGAGCAATGTGCTATGAAAAACTGGAAAATTATGAGTTGGCTGTAAAGGATTACATTGAACTATTAAAATATGATAAATCTGGTGAAACTTATGGTGCGGTGGCGTATGAATATATGTTGCTAAATAAAGATAAAGAAGCTAGAGAATACTTAACCCAAGCAATCGCATTAGAACCAAAAGTCGTAAACTATCGGTACAATTTAGGCTTAACATACCAATCAGAAAAAGAGTATGAAGAGGCTATTAAAATATATGATGAAGGTTTGAAAATATCCCCTAACAATATTAGGATAAAAGTTTCAAAATCAAGGTGTCTAGTATTTTTAAAACAATTTGAAAAAGCAAGAGCTGTTGTTGATAGCTTTTTCTTGGAAAAGAACTTTGATGCCGATATGTTATTAATTAGAGGCGATATAAAGAAACATTTTGGAAAGATTGAAGACGCCCTAAATGATTACAGCAGAGCTTTAGCAATATTACCAGATGATATAGAATTACTAAATAGGTCAGCAAACTGCTTAGCAGATTTAAAGTACTTTGACGAAGAAGTTGCAATTAGAAAAAGAACGGTTGATTTACTCTTTAAATACGAAGAAAAAAATGACTATAAAGCATTATCATTAGCAATGCTGGGTATTGCTCAAGATGGCGCACTTTTATATGAAGATGCTCTTGAGAGTTTCAATGAAAGTATAAAATTGGATGATAAAGAGGCTAGTATATATTTCTATAGAAGTATAGTAAAAGCAAAACTAAAGGATAACGAAGGCGCTTGCCAAGATATTAAAAAAGCAAAAGAGTTAAACCCTGATGAATCAGATGGATATGACCAGTATTTTGAGGATGATGCTGAGTTCGCAGACTTTGTAAATTACTGTAATCCTAACCCATAATTCATACATTTTAAAATACTAAAAATCAACAACATATAAACCCATACCGCTAAATAAGTCAAAATTGCTTTTTTGAATTATTTATGCTAGTTTTCAACTAATGTAGTTTTAGTTTATGTTCTCACAACCAATCGATATGATTTTTTTTGGCATCGGAGGTGTCATCATTTTGTTCAATAGACTATATATGAACAGAGAAAAGTGGTATTTGTTTGTAATTTTTGCTATTGCTTCAATTTATACTGGGTCTCAAGTCAATAATATTATCATTCTTAAGAATAACAGAGTTTATCAAGAATATACAACATTTTTCTCAAACTACACCTATTCGTTTCAAAATGGCTCAACAAAAAATATAGACATAACAGATAACATGATTATAAACGATTCAGACTACTCTGTTATCGTTGAAAAAGCGTTCTATAGCCCAAATGGTGGTACAACAAACCAAAATCCTTTTGTGGCATCAATATATCCATATACTGCAAATAATTCTTTACCGAAAATAGATTATATCTTTAACGACCCACCACAAAAAATTTCAGAGAAAGGGGGAGGTGAAAAAACTATATATTGGCTACATTATTAAAATAAATTAAAAAGTAAGTTATGAGCAATGAAGTTATTAATTTAAGGAAAGGTGATAAAGTAAAAGTTGGCTTTAACAATATCACTGTAGGATTAGGCTGGGAACCTAATGAAGGAACAGGAGGTACATTTGACTTGGACGTTTCAGCAATCATGATAGATGAAAACCGAAAGTTACCTAACAAAGATTACTTTGTGTTTTATAACAATTTAGAATCACCGGACGGAGCTGTAACTCACACTGGAGATGACCCGGATGGAACATCAAGTGATGGTGATGATGATGAATCAATCATCATAGATATGACCAAATTAAACCCCAATATTCAAGAAATATTGTTTGTTGTAACAATTGAAGACGCTGTTTCTAAAAGGCAAAATTTTGGACAGGTTAGAGACTCTTATATAAGACTTGTTGATAATTCCACAAACAAAGAGGTGTTTAAGTATGAGCTTGGAGAAGACTTTTCTATCGAAACAGGAATCGAATTTGGAAGATTATACAAAAGAAATGATGAATGGAAGTTTGATGCCTCAGGTATTGGCTACAAAGAAGATTTGGCGTTTTTCTTAAGCAAATATTTCACAGGAAAAATTGAAAAAAACTAATAGCTATGCAAGAGGTAATTAATCTATCAAAAGGTCAAACTATTGATTTAAGGAAGAATTCAAAAGGAGAATCTGTTTATGATTTGTCTAAAGTAACAGTTGGATTAGGATGGGATGTGAGAGAAGAAAAAAAAGGATTTTTTGAGAAAATTTTCAGCAATACAAAAGAAGCTGATTTTGATTTAGATGCAATCGCATTCCTTTTAGATAAGGATGGGAAAGTTGCGAATTTGGGCAGAGATATAGCTTTTAGCAATGGAAATAAGGTTGGCCTTCATGGTGGAGACGTGATTTTTTTCAATAGTATGACGTATCCTTCAGGTTCAGGCACTTCTGCAATGCTTTATCCATCATACGCCTCAAAATCAGTAATGCAGCAAAAAGTAAACGAATTACTTGCAAAAGGTGAGTTAATCGTTCACACAGGTGATAATTTAACAGGAGAAGGAGAAGGTGATGACGAACAAATAATCGTAAAATTAGAATCGTTGCCTGAAAAGATTGATAAAATTCTTTTTTTAGTTTGTATATATCAAGGTCAACAAAGGAATCAACATTTTGGAATGGTTGATAATGCCTTTATAAGAGCCTGTGACGCAAAAGGTAAAGAGATAGCGAAATTCAGCCTATCAAATAGCTCCGAATTTAATGGAATGCGTTCGATGCTTTTTGGAGAGATGTATAGACATGAAAGCCAATGGAAATTTAGAGCATTAGGAAACCCTGAACCTAACGATAGTTTTGTACCGATTTTAAAAAGATATCTTAAACAATAAATCAATGAGAAGATTACCCGTTTACCTTTTATTAGACACATCTGGTTCCATGAGTGGCGAGCCTATAGAGGCCGTAAAAAATGGAGTTCAAGTGATGATAAGCTCTTTGCGTCAAAATCCTCAAGCAATTGAAACCGCATTTTTAAGTGTTATTACTTTTGATAGTTCAGCACGTCAAATAATTCCATTAACAGACTTGTCAACTTTTCAAATGTTAGACATAATTGCAACTGGAACCACTGCCCTAGGTGACGCATTAAATGTAGTTAGTAAGTGTATTGATAACGAGGTAGCTATTACAACGGCTGAAACCAAAGGAGACTGGAAACCATTAGTTTTCATTATGACAGATGGTAATCCAACAGACGATTGGCAGTCAGGTCTTACCGAATTCAAAAAACGAAAAACAGCATTTACCGTAGCATGCGCAGCAGGTAGTGGTGCTGACACTAATATTTTAAAGCAAATTACAGATAATGTTGTAATGTTAGATACAGCTGATAGCCAAAGCATTTCAAAGTTCTTTGCATGGGTTACTGCTTCTATTGGCGTTTCATCAACTAAAGTAGAGGATTCAGGTAAAGAAGTCACTGGATTAAACGAATTACCTCCTCCCCCATCTGAGTTAAATATTATTGTTTAAAATGAGTTTTTGGGGATTTTCGTTTTCATGGAAAAGAGCTTTAGGCATTAGTTCCCTTAGGAATAAAATTGCTAGGAATACCGGAATTCCGACCACAAAATCAGGAATAGAAAGAAAGATTGGAGCTACAATATTCAAGTTTTTAACAAATAAGAAGTGAAAACAGATGACTATTTTTTAATATTTTTTTTGCTTTCATTATTGATTTGGGGACTAATCGATATATTAAAAAGATTTAAAATGTCTAAAAAATTTGGTCTCCAATCCCTATTTAAACATGAAATTGGCTACTCCCTAAATGTAAAATTTATTCCAGTTCCTATACCTATTTGGATTATTTGCCTACTATTTTTTTTAACAATTTATTACACAGAACTTATTAGGTGAGAAGGCTACCCGTATATTTTTTATTAGACACTTCGGGTTCAATGAACGGAGAACCAATTCAAGCATTAAATAATGCTTTAAGCGGGATGATAAGTTCGTTAAGAACAGATGCTCAAGCATCTGAGACACTTTGGATTTCGATAATTACATTTGATAGAGAAATCAATATCGTTTCTCCACTTACTGAATTACCTTCATTTCAACTTCCTGAAATCATTTGTCCTCCAAGTGGTCCAACAAATACTGGTAAAGCATTAGAAGTTCTTTATGATAACGTTTCAAGAGATATAAAAAAAGGAAGTTCCACTCAAAAAGGGGATTGGAGGCCTTTGTTATTTATATTCACAGATGGTAAGCCTTCGGATTTAATGCTATATTCTGATATGACACCAAAAATTAAATCTTTAAATTTTGGTGCAATAGTAGGTTGTGCAGCGGGAAAGCTTGCGGATGATTCTAAATTAAAAGAATTAACGGATACAGTTGTTCATTTGGAGACAGCAGATAGTACAACTCTGAAACAGTTTTTCAAATGGGTATCGGATACAATAGAACATGGCAACAAAAGCATGGGAACTAACGACCTTATTGCTATGCCGCCACCACCATCAGAAGTTCATTTAGTTATTTAACATTGTAGATAAATTAATATTAAATCTTTGCCAAAAATAGAAAATGAGAAGATTACCAATTTATTTTTTGATTGATATTTCCGAATCGATGGTTGGAGAACCTATACAACAAGTAGAAGAAGGCTTATCAACAATTATACAAACATTAAAAACAGACCCTACTGCAATTGAAACTGTCTGGGTTTCAATAATAGGTTTCGCTGGTAATTCCAAGACATTAGTCCCTCTTCAAGAAATAACAAATTTTTATCCGCCTAAATTCCCAATAGGAAGTGGAACATCTCTTAGCAAAGGTTTAGGACACTTAATGTTTGAATTAAGAAAAAACACTGTTAAAACTACTGCTGAACAAAAAGGAGATTGGAAACCAATAATATTTCTTTTTACTGACGGAGTTCCAACAGATGACTCTGAAAGTGCAATAAATGAATGGAAACAAAACTGGTCAAACTCCGCGAACTTAATTATTGTTTCATTTGGGGAAGAAACTGATATTCAAATTTTGAGTCAATTGTCTGATAATCTATTATTTTTCAAAAATACAGATGCGGCAGCTTATAAGGAATTTTTCAAATGGGTAACTGACTCAATAAAGACAAGTAGCGTATCTGTTGAAAATAATAGTTCAGGCTTTGAATTGGCTAAACTTGAAGGTGATAATATTTCTAAAATTGACTTAACTAAACATAAGGCACCTAAAGAATATGTTGATAATAATTTTGTTGTTCTTTCTGGGAAATGTCAGAATACAAAAAGACCATACTTGATTAAGTATAAGAAGAAAATAACACCAAGTGAATTAGATGGCATAAAATTATCAACGTTAAGCTACAGACTTGTCGGAGCATTTCAGGTTGACAATTCATATTTTGAACTTTCTGATGAAAAATCTACGAAATTCAAGGTGAACACTGAGGAACTCTATGGTGCACCGACCTGTCCTTGTTGTGGAAACCAATTTGGATTTGCGGTTTGTTCATGTGGAAATATTCATTGCATAGGTGATGAAGAAGTTAGCACCTGTCCATGGTGTGGCAATCAGGGTACTTATGGTGCCGGTGAAGCAGGAGGATTTGATGTAAACAGAACACAAGGGTAATAATGAACAAAGAACGCAAAGTTATTGATGATATTTTTTCAGCGAATAGCTTATTAATTTCTGACAAAAAGCGAATTGAGTTTGATGAATTCCAATCTAATCCTGAAATATTATCTATTGCAAATGATATCGCACAAAAACAACAAATGATTATGGACAAATGGAATGTAATCAACCGCATATCAGACATTACAGCGCAACCCTTGGTAATTCCTAACGCAACAATAAGCAAACCTTATTCTACGGTTTTTGACTTAAATGCATTAAAATTAAATGACATTGAAATCATTAAGATTGAAGGATTGAATGAAATTGGATTAAATTTCATTCAGGATGGAAATTTAATTGAAGGTATCCCTAATATGAGCGGAGACCTTAATATTACACTGTTTTATAAAATCATAGGACAATCCGAAGGTGAAAAAATAAATGAAAAATTCTTCAAAATAGTTGTTAATCCAGACCCTAAAACCCTTTGGAAGGACATCCCAAGTAACAATAGTGATGAATTTTGGAAAGAAGATGATGTCACTGAATTCGGAAACTTAAGCGAAAAGAAAATTATTGTCTCGTCAAAAAGAGGTAGAGCCCACGAGAATGTTGGTTCATTTAGAGATGATGACTATGCTTTTAAATATATTGAAAAAACTGGTTGGTCTATTGTTGGAGTATCAGACGGTGCAGGTAGCTATTCATTATCCAGAAAAGGTTCTCAAATTGCATGTAATAATTTAATTGACTTCTTTGAAAACCACTCTGACACTGAAAAAGATATCGAATTAAACAATAAACTAGATGAGTACTCTAAATCTAAGGATGAAAATTTATTAAAAGAGATTGAAGTTTTAGGTAAACAAAACTTGTATAAAGCAACAGTTCATGTTCATAATTCTTTAAAAGAATTTTCGGAGAAGACATTTACAGATTATCCTGACAAATTTAATAACCCAAAAGCAAAATCTAATTTAGATTACTTTCATTCGACATTAATATTTGTTGCTTTTAAAAAATTCGATTTGGGATATGCTATTTTTTCTTTTGGGGTTGGAGATTGTCCAATTGCTATAATGAATAAAGAGAAAACAGAAACGACATTGCTAAATTGGCTTGACGTAGGAGAGTTTGGAGGGGGAACAAGATTTATCACCCAACCTGAAATCTTTCATTCAACAGAGCATCCAATGGTTAGCCGATTCAATTTTAAGATTGTGCCGGACTTTTCATATTTGTTTTTAATGACTGATGGGATATATGACCCCAAATTTGTTGTAGAAGCAAATCTCGAGAAAAGTGAAAAATGGATTGAATTTATCAAGGACTTAAATGGCGAAAATGAAGATAATATTAATGTAGAACTTTCATCTGAAAATGAAAAAATAAAAGAACAATTATCTGAATGGATGGATTTCTGGAGTCCCGGCAACCATGACGACAGAACGTTAGCAATAGTATTTTAAAAAAACATGAGTACAAAAACAGTTACCTCTATCATAAATTCAAGTAAAACTTATCAATTCGTTGATAATGGAGAACCTATGCGTGGAGGAATGAAAGATGTATATTTTAGTCCAGACAAATCTTATGTAGTCGCATTCTATCGAGATATTCAAGATTTTAATTCCAAGGAGCGATTAAAAAAAATAGTAACTCAATATTACGAGAGTTTCTTTACCCGCGATTTAATTAGCGGGAATTACTATAAAGAACTTTATAGTTGGCCAACTGATGTTATTGAACTTGAAAAGAAGGTTGGAATTATTGTTCCATGTTACAATAAAAATTTCTTTTTCAAAAAGGGGTATTTATCAAATGACCTATTAAAAGGTAAGGAAAAAGAAGGCAAATGGTTTGCAAGTGCTAAATTCAGGTCTCAACAATCTAAATCAAAATTAGATGAATCCGAACTCGGTAATTGGCTTAGCTATTTCCAAGTTTGTGTTAATATTGCTAGAGGTGTAAAAAGACTTCACGCAGCTGGTTTAGCACATTCTGACTTATCATATAAAAACGTTTTAATAGACCCTGTTAGTAAATCAGCAGCGATAATTGATATTGATGGTCTGGTTGTTCCTAATCTTTTCCCTCCAGATGTTATTGGAACAGCAGATTTTATAGCACCAGAAGTGCTTTCAACAAAACACTTAAATAAAACTGACCCTAACCGGAAATTACCAAATCGTCTGACAGATTTACACGCACTTTCTGTATTAATCTATATGTATTTACTATATAGACACCCACTAAGAGGAGGTAATTATTTTGGCCAAATGGATACCGAAAAGGAAGAGGATTTGCTTATGGGGGAAAAAGCTCTTTTTATTGAGCACCCAACGGATAAAAGCAATCAAAATTTCAAAAGGGAATATGGTGACAATCTAACAAAATTTCTACCTTGGACAGACTTTAAAAAAACACCGTATACAATTACCGGCCCATATCTTAAGGAATTGTTTGACCAAGCATTTATAAAAGGTTTACACAATCCCAATAATAGACCAACAGCTGATTCTTGGGAACAAGCATTAATTAAGACTAATGATTTAAAACTTCAATGTAGTAATTCAAAATGCGACCAAAAATGGTTTATTTATACTAACACCAAAACAACATCATGTCCATTCTGTGGCACTAAATATGATAGCTCTATTCCGGTTTTAGATTTTTTCTATCAATTTAAACCAAACGTTTGGAAGCCTGAAAATCTAAGACTTGTAGTCTACAATAATTCTACACTACATTACTGGCACACTAATCGAAATATAATTAGGAATGAGCGATTAAAAGACAGTGAAAAACAAAGAATCGGATATTTCTCGTTTTTTAATAACAAATGGGTCTTAGTAAATGAAAAACTACCTAATTTAAAAGATGTAAATGAGGGTAAAGAAATCCCTATTGGTTCAATGGTAGAACTAACAGATGGGAAAAAGCTTTTACTTTCAAATGAAGAAGGTGGCAGAGTTGTAATAATCTCAATAGCAAATAACTAAACAAACAAAATATGCAAGAATTAATTGACCAAATCGTAAACAACCCGGCAGCTTCACTAGGTGTAATTGCCAATTTAATTATAATCGAAAGTTTACTTTCTGTAGACAATGCAGCCGTATTAGCAACTATGGTAATGGATTTACCACAACAGCAAAGAGACAAAGCTTTAAAGTATGGAATATGGGGAGCTTATATTTTCAGAGGTGTTGCAATGATATTTGCTGCTTTTTTATTAGGATTTTGGTGGTTAAAACCACTTGGGGGCATGTATCTTTTATGGTTAGTAGCCGACCAGTTCAAAGATAAAATTGGATATGGAGAAAGGGGTACAATTATATTCAAAGTGCTTTCATTAGCCGGCGTTATTTTTATTATTAAAAATGATGGTTCAATTAATGAGATAGCATTGTGGACTCTACGAGGCTTAGCTGGAATCTTTATTGCTTATTCAATTTACTCTTTCTCGAAAATTAGTGATGATGAAGAAGATGATGGAGAAATAAATAAATCAAACAATGCTGTATACAAGTTTTTCCATGATAAAATTGGAACATTTTGGTCGACTGTAATTTTAGTTGAAATCATGGATATGGCATTTTCTATTGATAATGTCTTCGCAGCTGTTGCATTCACACCAAATATTATTTTGGTATGTATAGGAGTATTTATTGGAATATTAGCAATGAGATTTATTGCTCAATGGTTTGTGACTTTAATGGAAAAATATACTTTCCTTGAAACTGCAGCATTTGTAGTAATCGCAATACTTGGAATAAAGCTAATGCTTTCAATTTATGAGCATTTAGAGCCACAATCGGAAATTAGTCATTTTCTTGGTAGCCATACAGCAGATATTGGTATTTCTGTTTTAACAGTTGCTATTTTCTTTATACCAATTTTGACAAGCATGTTATTCAATTTTCCTGCTAAAAATAAATAGAATAGATGAAGCTCTTTCATATTGAAAGAAATAACGTACTGCATGGTCCTTATGATATAAAGACCATGCAGACTTATTTATATGAAGGTCAAATTTTACTTCAAGATAAAGTCAAGAAAAGCACCGGGGAATATTCAACCGTTAGAAATATATTTAAAGAGAATTCAATTAAAATTCGGATTAAAAACAATGGTAATATTCTAAAACAAGTTAAGTCATTTGGATTAAGCTTACTTTTTCCAAAATCGGCTATTTCATTTAAAAATCTAAAAAGTGACCAAAAGCTACTCTGGATATCAATAATTGGACTCGCCCCTGCTTTTTTAATTAAATTCACCGGCTCATCGGTATTTACATTTTATGCGATTGCTCTTTACTTTTCTGCACTTTGGGGATTATTCTTCCATACACTATTCAGTACAATTCAAGTAGAAATCAGAAAGACTATCAAGATATTCTTTCTGGTTCAACTTTTAATATTCTCATCTTTTTACTTATTCAGACTTCAAGAAATAAATCCATTTTACAACTTGATTGAAGAAAAAAGGTCATTTTTTGAAAATATATTAGGTTATATTTTTGGTGTTGGCTTTTTCGAAGAATCCATAAAACTACTTTCAGTATACTTTATTATTAAAAAATCGAACGAACCTTTGTTACCACAAACAGTCGTATTTTATGGTTTAATTTCTGGTATTGGTTTTGGTGTATTTGAGGGAATAATTTATCAAACTGGAATAAATAGCGAATTGGAATATAATGATTCATTTTTCATGAATATAGCTAGATTGACATCTTTACCATTTTTACACGCTATATGGTCAGGTATTAGCTCATACTTCTTATCTTTTGCTCTTTTGTACCCTACTAATAGGTATTCACTTTGGGTTTTAGCAATTATTATACCATCTATACTTCATGGTTTATACGATGTCTTCACATGGAGTCTGCCAGGATTATTTGTTGCATACATTGGTGTAACATTGCTCGTTATTTATTTAAAAAACGCGAAGGATTTCCAAAACAAAATTTTAAAGTAACATGGAGCTCTATAAAGTAGTTTCCAACAAAGTTAAAATCGGAATTGATGCTCATTTAAACGTAGATGCGGATTTTGACATTTCAGTATTTCTACTTGGAGAGAACAACAAACTTATTTCAGAAAATCACCTTCTTTATTATGGTTCTCCTGTTTTCGAAATAAATACAGATAGCTTTCAATCACTACCAGATAGAAGCATATACTTCAATTCCTCAAACGATTTAAAATCAGGTAAAGAATTAGAATTTGATGAATTATTCTTTGTTGATTTCAGTAAAATAAATGAATTAGTAAAACAAATTAAGTTTATAATACACCTATATCATGATAAGGGTCAAGGTAGTTTTGGGAATGAAATATTTACTGAAAAATGTACATTTAATATAAAAGTATTTGACAATAACAAAGACGAGATATTAACAGAATTTAATCTACGCGGCAATTATTCAAATAAAGGAGCAGTAGGATTGATAGATATCAATAAAAGAGAATCAAATTGGCTAATTAGTGAATCTAAAAATTCATACAACGGAAAGCTTCCTGAATTATTAAAAATTTATACCTAAAAACAATATAAATACCTCAATTAACCAATTACTTTGGTTAAAGAAGAAAGATATTAAAATCAATAGTAAATTGTAAAATCTAATACATTAATGAAGAAAATTTTTCAAATTATACTCTGCGCAATATTAATATTTTTTATAAATATAAATGAAAGTATTTCCCAAGTAAAGTATAATAAATCCATTTTCTTGAACAAGGATGATTCCACTTCAATAAGGTATATTATTAGCATATGTGTGAACCCCACTGATACATTAACTAAAGAATATCACAATATATTTTGGTCAATAGTTAACAACAATGGAGGGAACCCAGAAAATATAGTAGGTATTGGGTCTAAAAAGGATAGAATTCAGTTTCTGCATCAAACCGCTATTGGATATCAAAAAACATTCTTTGAAGATGCTTTAATTTCTTTAAAAACAGGAAAGCCGTTTACCAGTAATAAAAGGTTAGAATACAATAAAGAAATAAGAAAAATAAACAATGAAAGATATATTAAAAACAACGAGCTAATGTCGAATATTGCATTAAAAATACCCGTTCCATATAATGGTCAAGAAATCGTTTTTACAGAGGAACTTGTATTGAATGTTTTGAAAAATTTAGATTCTGCATTTAGCTTGATAGAATTCAACTTAAACTTACTTTACAACAAGAACTCATTTAACTAAATTTTATCAAATAAACTTAAAACATTTGTGTAAAAAGTGTGTGACATTTTACAATATATCTCAAAATAAAACACACTTAAACACACAAAAAATAGGTTCTAACGATTTAAACCGTTCTTTTGAATATAGTTTAGGAGTAGGCTTTTCCTTTATACTAAATTTAAATTAGAATTCTTTAATCAGAAACTTTAATAGATAGTTGCAAATCCAATATTTTGGAAACTGATTTCGTTCAATTAGTATTCGTTTGAATTCGAAAGTAAAATGGCTCCATTGTTATATTTTGACGATTTTATTCACTTAGTGGATATTTCAAAAGATGATTGTCCATTCTAGTGGGACCACCAGAAACCACCTCATATGAGGTGGTTTTTTTATTTTACTGCCCGAGTAGCAAAATGGGTAACACGAGTGGGGTTTTCAGGCAAAAAGCTTAACTAATTAATTGAATATTTGTACCCCGCATTTCCTTAATACGATC
>CAMCXW010000013.1 GCA_945883625.1 Spirosoma fluviale | reverse complement strand
CGTTGTTGTTGCATCAACATTGGTACATCATAGATTGTTTCGGCATCTCTAGCTTCAATTACATCTTGTTCGCTCACATTACAAAAAAGACCTATTTTCCTTTTCATTTCTTGTGGAAGCGGATGCTCCGTACGGCAAACTAAAATATCGGGTTGAATTCCTGATTCGGATAATTGTTTTACGGAGTGTTGGGTAGGCTTTGTTTTTAACTCGCCTGCTGAAGCCAAATAAGGAACAAGGGTAAGATGTATAAATAGGGTGTTTTTCTCTCCTAAGTCCCATTTTAATTGCCTCGCAGCCTCAATAAATGGTAATGACTCAATATCTCCGACGCAACCACCTATTTCTGTAATGACAATATCAAATTTACCTGTCTCACCTAAAATTAAAATATTACGTTTAATTTCATCTGTTATGTGAGGGACAACTTGTACAGTTTTACCTAAATAATCGCCTCGACGCTCTTTGGTAATTACATTATGGTAAACGCGCCCAGTCGTAATATTATTTGCTTGGCTTGTTGGTGTATTTAAAAAACGCTCATAATGCCCTAAATCTAAATCAGTTTCCGCTCCATCGTTTGTCACGTAGCATTCTCCATGTTCATATGGATTTAACGTACCCGGATCTATATTGATATAAGGATCAAATTTTTGGATTGTACATGACAATCCACGAGCCTGTAAAAGTTTAGCAAGTGAAGAGGCGATGATGCCTTTTCCGAGTGAGCTAGTTACGCCACCCGTAACGAAAATGTACTTTGATTTCTTAATTAATCCCTTGCCAGACATTCGAATAATTCATTATTTGGTTACGGGAAACAAAGATAGGAATAAATACCACACCGAATTAATCCTATTTTTATTTTATCTTGCATTCGTCTTGAATTTAAAATTATTCTATGTCTTTAAAACTCTTTTCTGCATCGGCCGGCTCGGGGAAAACGTTTACTCTAACCTTAGAATATATCAAGTTGGCCTTACGCGAGGAGGATCGTCGGGGTTATTTTAGGCGCATTTTAGCTGTTACATTTACGATTAAAGCCGCTGAGGAAATGCGAACTCGAATAATCGAGTATTTAAAAGGCATTTCGAATCCTCAAAGCGATCAAGATCATGAGCTATTAGCTTTAATATTTGTCGATTTTCAAGCAGAAGGGTTAGATGTAAGTAAGACAGAAATTTCCAAACGTGCTTCAGTTGCTCTACAGCAAATTTTACAAGATTATGGTTTATTTTCTGTCATGACTATTGATAGTTTTGTTCAGCGGTTAAGTTCTACTTTCATTGAGGAATTAAATCTACCGAGTCAATTTGAAGTTATTTTAGATTCGAATGGTTTGATGGATCATTTGATTGATCAATTGCTAGAAAAAGTTAATCGGCTTGGAGATCCAAATTTAACAGAACTTTTAATTGATTTCGCAAAAACAGAGGTTTCTGAAGGTAGATCTTGGAATTTATTACGTGCTACTCTGCATCAGTTTTTACGTATTTGTTTAGATGAATCTTATCATCAAATTAAACCCCACATGGATGTTCTTTCCATGGAGGATTTTAAGTTAATTGAAACGCAAATTCGTCAACAAATTTTTGAATTTGAGACTAGGATGCTCCATATAGCCTCTGAATTTATCAGCTACATAAATCCACTACAGTTTCCAGATGATTACTTCACGAGCGGCCGATACAGTCCGGTATATTACTTTAGGAAATATTTAGCTGATAAAAAATTAGTTGATTTTAAATTTTCTTCGCTCAATAAGGCACTTGAATCTAATCAATGGGCTGCAAGTAAAGTAGATAAAAGTACCGCGATTGAAATTAATGATTTAGCAGATTCATTGCATACTATTGGACAATCTTTTGTTACGATGTACGATGAGAACTTTTCAAGAAACCAACTGCTCTTGTGGATTGTTCGGGATATTAAAAAGATAGCCTTGTTGTCCTCTATAGCGGAAGAATTGGTAATTTATCAAAACGAGAATGCAGCAGTTTCCATTTCCGAGTTTTCAAAAAGACTTTATCAAGTTATTGCGAATGACCCAGTTCCTTTTATTTATGAAAAATTAGGTGATCGGTATACGCATATTTTAATTGATGAATTTCAAGATACTTCCATGCTACAATGGCAAAATTTCATGCCTTTGTTAGAAAATTCTGTTTCCTTAGGGCATCAAAATTTACTTGTGGGTGACGCAAAACAATCAATATATAAATTTCGAGGTGGGGAGGTTGGCCTCATTGCTTCCATAACTCAAAAAGATAAATCAATTATTCAATCAAAAATAGGTGAGGGCACTTTTGATGAAGAACGTTTTGACTACTTAGTTTCAGCGGTTGCGAATGAAAATTTAGCTTATAATTACCGAAGTGCAGCTGAGATTGTTTCATTCAACAATTCATTTTTTAAGTGGATTTCTGAACAAGAAATGTACGCAGCTCAATCTGATTTGATTAAACCTATTTATGGTCAATTTCTGGAGCAAATTCCGCGTGTTCCTTCGGATAAGTATACTGGTTCTGTTGATTTAACTGTTTTTCGTAAACCTAAATTAGACCCTGATGCTAAAGATATAGAGCAAATTTGGATGCTTTCTCAAGTCATCAATCAAATTGAAGAAAATGTAAGAATAGGATTTAATTATACGGACATCGCTATTTTAGTTCGAAAAAATAAGCATGCTAGGTATTTGGCAATTCAATTGAAAGAAAGAGGTTATCCCATCATTTCATCTGATTCACTTCTAATTCATTATTCAAATTTAGTAGGTATCATTATTTCTTTACTTAAACTTAAGGATAATCCAACAAATGAATTTTTAGCGATTGAGTTCATTTTTCAGGTTAGTGAATTAAAAAATGAAAAAATTAATGTTGAAAATTTAGCTAATTTTCATAATCAAACTAAGTATAATTCATCCTATTTAGAACATATTCTTCATCTCTTTAATTGGCCTACTACACTAAAAGAATTTAATGAGCTTACGATAATACAAACAGTATATGCTATAATTGATTGTTTTGATTTATTTAACCAAAAAGAAGGTACAGAGTATTTATTCAAATTTTTAGATTTGATTCAAGAATTCACAGTTACTCAATCTGAGGATTTAAAAGAATTTTTAGACTACTATGAATTAAATAAAGGTTCCATTACGATCGCTAGTCCTGAAGGCTCTAATGCAATTACAATTACAAGTATTCATAAATCAAAAGGATTAGAATACTCCGTTGTTATAATTCCTTTTGCCAATTGGACACATCAGGCAAGTAATGAACGAATTTGGTATAATTTATCAGAAGTTGCTTTGTCGGCATTGGAATTAGACGACCAAAAATTACTGTATTCTTATGGCCGGGTGGCTGCTAAGGAAGCCTTATATGAGGATGTTTTAAAAACTCAAAGTATACAAGAGCGTCATAGTATTTTCCTGGATTCATTGAATATGATGTATGTGGCTTTTACGAGGGCTAAACAGCGCTTACATATTCTAACATCTTTGCCGGATGAAGATTCGGCTCCCAAAACAAAACAGGTATACAGAGAGTCTCTTGCAGAGGTTTTAGTTCAATTTGCTGTAAATACGTCTGAAAAATTGGAAAGATTACCCGTATATCTTCAAGGTGAATTTACTGAATTGACTGATTTTTATGATTTAGCAAATGTGGCTAATCCACATTATAAGTCAAGTAAAATAGTAGATCGATCAGATCGTACGCTAAAAATTCAAACTAAAATTGTTAAATCTCCCGATTTTCGTGTGGTTGCCCAATCTTCAGATTTATATTCACAAAGCAAATCGAAGCGGTCTGAAGGTGAATATTTACATCAAGTTCTAGCGCAAATTAGAGGCGCTCAATATTGGATGGATAATCAGTCTAGTTCCTTTTTTTACTTGGATGATTCAATTCGTGTACTTGTCGATCAAGTAATGACCGACTCTATACTAAAGGAATTTTTTATTGATGAGGAGCTTTTATTCGTGGAACGAGATATTTTAAGTCCTGACGGTTCTATTTTTAGGCCTGACCGCGTTATTTCTAAAGCAGGTAAAAGCATTATTATAGATTTCAAAACAGGCAAAAGGATGGAAGAGCACGTAAATCAAATCGTTCGTTACAAAGCTATTTTGGCTCAATTGGGACAAGATGTTGGTGATGGAATTTTATTATATCTAGATGACCTTAGTGTAGTTTATGTTTAAGTACATTGTTTTAATCGTATGCTTTTGGGGATTAGTAGGATGTAAATCGATTAATCGGATTAGTACTTATTTAAGGGATTCTAGGGAATTGCCAACTAATTTTTCAGATCATGAGAATGATCAATTGATTCGTACAGCGGAGCAATTTTACGGTATTCCATATCGTTCTGGTGGTGCGAATGGTGATGGAATGGATTGTTCTGGTTTACTATTCCGTGTTTATAGTACGAATAATTTTGAAATTCCACGTAATTCAGGCCAACAAGCTCTTTTTGGTTTATCGGTACCCCTAAATAAGATTCAACGAGGTGATTGGTTATTTTTTAGAACAAATGGATCTGTTGCCATTAATCATATCGGATTAGTTACGTCTGTTAAAGGAAATAATGAAGTGACCTTTATTCATGCGAGTACGAGTAAGGGGGTACGCACGGATCAATTATATGCTAATTATTGGTTTAAGGCGTTTGAAAATGCAATTCGCCCTTTTAAAAATAATTCAAATTGATTTTTTGATTCTAGTGCTTGATGGGTTATTTTTGCATTCTTTTTTAAATAAATCATGGGAAAAAAAGTAATAATTATTGGAGCTGGTGGTGTAGGAAATGTAGTGGCAAAGAAATGTGCCATGAATCCATCATTTTTTTCTGAGGTTATTTTAGCCTCGCGTACATTACGAAAATGTGATGAAATAGCTGATGAAGCAAAGAAAATAGGTTTACCTACGCACATACAAACGCGTCAAGTTGATGCCGATGATGTTCCTGCTTTGGTAGATTTATTTACCAAAGAGAAACCATTTATGGTTATTAATGTAGCCTTGCCATATCAAGATCTAACGATTATGGATGCTTGTTTAGAAACTGGCGTTCATTACATGGATACAGCTAATTATGAACCCAAGGATGAGGCGAAATTTGAATATTCATGGCAATGGGCATATCAAGATAGATTTAAGAAGGCGGGTTTAATGGCATTGTTGGGATGTGGATTTGATCCCGGCGTTACAGGTGTTTATACGGCATATGCCAATAAACATTATTTTGACGAGATGCATTATTTAGATATAATCGATTGTAATGCAGGCGATCATGGCAAAGCTTTCGCAACTAATTTTAATCCTGAAATTAACATTAGAGAGATTACTCAAAAAGGCAAGTATTGGGAAAATGGCCAATGGGTTGAAATAGACGCGATGTCTATTCATAAGCCAATTTCTTATCCAAATATAGGCCCTAAGGAATCGTATTTGTTATATCATGAAGAATTAGAGTCTCTTACGAAAAACTTCCCTACGTTGAAGAGAGCTCGCTTTTGGATGACTTTTGGGCAAGCCTATTTAACTCATTTAGAAGTCTTGCAAAATGTAGGAATGACTTCCATTCACCCTATTAAATTTAATGGGATGGATATTGTGCCTTTAGAGTTCTTAAAGGCAGTGTTACCGGAGCCGGGTACCTTAGGAGAGAATTATTCCGGACAAACATCTATTGGTTGTCAGATTAAAGGTGTTAAAGATGGCCAGGATACGACTTATTACGTATATAATAATTGCCATCATGCGGATTGTTATAAGGAGGTTCAAGCTCAGGGCGTTTCTTATACTACTGGTGTTCCTGCTATGATTGGCGCTTCTCTAATGTGTGAAGGAACTTGGTTTAAGCCGGGAGTATACAATGTGGAAGAATTTAATCCTGATCCATTTATGGAACTATTAAATGTACATGGTTTGCCATGGAATGAGGAGGTTAATGGTGAATTGCCTCATACATATTAATGATGGCCGTTCAATATCCTTCCATTAATTCTCCTGCATATGTGCTTGAAGAATCTCTACTTGTTAAGAATTTGACATTACTTCAACGCGTACAACGAGAAGCTAATGTTGAAATTATTTGCGCCCTAAAAGGTTTTTCATTCTATCATGTGTTCCCTTTAATTCGTCAATATTTAGCTGGCGCCACCGCAAGTTCATTAAACGAAGCTCGTTTAGCTTTCGAAGAAATGGGGGAGAAGTGTCACGCATACACACCTGCTTATTTACCGAACGAGTTTGCCGAATTTATGCAGTATGCGAGTCATATGACATTTAATTCGCTTAATCAAGTTGGCCAATTCGCCCTTGAGGCAAAGTCAAATGGCATTTCGTGTGGCATTCGAATTAATCCAGAATATGCGGAAGTGGAAACTGACATGTATAATCCATGTATCGCAGGATCCCGCTTGGGAATTCGTCGTGGTGATTTAGGCGATACGTTACCGGAAGGAATTGAAGGCTTGCATTCGCATACATTATGTGAGAATGATTCATTTGTACTTTCTCGAACACTTGATGTAATTGATGCTAAGTTTGGCGATTTATTGAATCAAGTTAAGTGGTTGAATTTAGGTGGCGGCCATTTAATTACACGAGCTGATTATGATGTGGACCATTTAATTGCAACGCTAAAGAAGTTCAAAGCTAAATATCCACATTTGGATATTATTTTAGAACCAGGTTCTGCTGTTGGCTGGCAAACTGGTTTTCTTAAATCCACCATTCTCGATATTGTGCATTCAGCTGGTATAGATGTGGCCATTTTGGATGTTTCATTTGCTGCGCATATGCCTGACACCTTGGAAATGCCATATAAGCCGCGTATTCGTTCTGCTTCGTTGGAGCCTGTGGAGGGTAAACCTACGTACCGATTTGGAGGGATGACGTGTTTAGCGGGCGATTATTATGGAGATTATTCCTTTGAAGAACCTTTACAAATTGGCGATGAAATCATATTCGAGGACATGATTCATTATACTATGGTCAAAACCACTACTTTTAATGGGGTTAATTTGCCGGACATTGGAATGATTAATCGAGAAGGAGAATATATTCGATTCAAGCATTTTGGCTTTGAATCATTTAAAGACAGATTATAAAAAAAGGACTTCAAATTGAAGTCCTTTTTTGTGGAGAAGATCGGGCTCGAACCGACGACCTCTTGCATGCCATGCAAGCGCTCTAGCCAACTGAGCTACATCCCCATTTAAAAATTCACACGTACACCTATTCCGCCTTGCAGGTGAAAAAAAAATGGATTAGGTGCGATTTCCGTGTAAAAGCCTATCTCCGAAAAGAATGATAAATTGGGTGCATCAATAGGAAAATATTCAATTCCACCTAC
The DNA here is from genome assembly GCA_945883625.1 of Spirosoma fluviale. Taxonomy (GTDB): domain Bacteria; phylum Bacteroidota; class Bacteroidia; order Cytophagales; family Spirosomataceae; genus Aquirufa; species Aquirufa fluvialis_E. The sequence continues at coordinate 44,838 of CAMCXW010000013.1, read as the reverse complement.
CGCAGTGGCACCCATAGCTGAGGCTCTTTTACTCGCCGCTAAATTATTACTTATTTTATTGTCGTACCAATCTCTTGAATTTAACTGTGGTCCAAATCCATAATATGTATGAAGATCCGAATTAATGATTGTAGGATGATGCCACAAATACAATACATTGATAGAATAGCCAATATTATTAAATGTGCCATCTTTGTAATTCCTATCTGTCCCCCATAAACCACCATATGTGCCAATATTTACTTCAAGGGCATTAACTCCATTATCAGAATAACGCCTTGCCATAAAGCCTCCAGGCTCTCCAATTCTAAAACCGGCTGCCCATTCTTGCAGTTGACCATATGCTGTTGCACTAGTGCTAAGCATAAAAATCAGAAGGGCTAGTTTTAAATGATTGAATCTCATGCGTAAAAGCGCTTTATCTTTTCTATCAATTGGTTATTTTCTTCAGGCAATCCTATACTGATTCGAATAGAATTATCACACAATGTAACCGATGACCTATTTCTAGTAATAATTTTTTCCTTAATTAAATAATCAAATAATGCTTGTGCATTAATACATTTCACGAGTATGAAATTTGCATTAGATGGAAAAATGGTAATTATCTCGGGCAAATCTTTAAGTTTTGAAATTAAGTCTTTCTTGGCATTATTTAACGTTTCCGCAGAGGTTTTTGCAAATTCCTTGTTTTTTAATGCTTCTTCAACTAATGACTGCGTGGCACCGCTAATATTGTATGGTGGTTTAATTTTATTTAATAATTGAATTAGGATTGGGTCTGCATATGCCATCCCTAAACGCAAAGATGCTAATCCGTATGCTTTTGATAAGGTTTGTAGAACGATTAAATTAGGATAAGTGCTCAATTCTGAAATGAAACTTGCCTCATCAGAAAAATCAAAATATGCTTCATCTATTATGACAAAGCCGGTTTGAAATTTGGCTAATATCGTACGAATATCAGCACGACTGAGCTTATTTCCTGTTGGATTGTTAGGTGTACAAATAAATATCAACTTTGAAAACTCATTAATATTTTCACATATTTCACTCACGTTTAGTTGGTAATCATTCGTTAAGTTTATCCGTTGAATCTGTATATTATTTACGGATGCACTAACTTCATACATGCCATAAGTAGGAGGACAAATGATTATATGATCCTTACTCGGTTCACACGTCATGCGAATTAGAAGATCAATGGCTTCATCTGAGCCATTTCCTAGAAATATTTGATCAACACTACATTGCTTAATTTCTGCTAGTTGATACTTTATATTCCATTGCATTGGATCTGGATAACGATTCCATTCTGGGATATTACCTGAGCCTAACGGATTTTCATTAGCATCTAAAAACACACCTTCCTTCCCTTTAAATTCATCTCGAGCTGATGAATAAGGTTTTAAATTCCAAATATGTGGTAAAATAAATTTCTTAAAATCCATTAGTCCATTCTATATTTAACGGCATTCGCATGTGCTTGTAATGATTCAGCTTCTGCCATTAGTATGATACTTTTTCCTAAGTGATTAAGTCCCTCTTTTGTGATGGATTGTAATGTTATTTTTTTAACAAAACTATCTAAATTAACGCCTGAGTAGGCATGAGCAAATCCGTTCGTTGGTAACGTATGGTTAGTTCCAGATGCGTAATCTCCAGCTGCTTCAGGTGTGTAATGGCCTAAGAATATGGAACCTGCATGTTGAATTTTATCTGCAACTAATTCTGGATTTTCTGTCGCCAAGATTAGGTGCTCTGCGGCATATTCATTCAATATATTTACAGCGTCTTCCTCATTTTTTACCAATATGAATTTGGAAAACACCAACGACTTTTCTGCAAATTCTTTCCTTGGTAAGGTTTTTAATTGGTTTCCTATTTCAAGAATACTTTGATTTATTAGATTCTCATCTGTACTTATTAGTACCACCTGAGAATCATTTCCATGCTCCGCTTGCGAAAGTAAGTCGGCCGCAACAAATACAGGATTTGCAGTAGAATCAGCAAAAATAGCTACTTCCGAAGGACCAGCAGGCATATCAATGGCTATACCCATGCGATTAGCCATCATTTTGGCCGCAGTTACATATTGATTTCCCGGTCCAAATATTTTATAAACTTTGGGAACAGAGTCAGTACCTAAAGCTAAAGCTGCGATGGCTTGTGCTCCACCAACTTTACACATTTTAGTAATTCCACATAATTTTGCCGCAAAAAATAGGGCAGGGTGCATCCCAGGAGTACATAGTATTACCTCTTTGCATCCGGCTATTTGAGCTGGGATTGCCAACATAAGTATGGTTGAAAATAGAGGTGCAGTTCCACCAGGTATATAAATGCCTATTTTTTCTATTGGAGTAGATTTTTGCCAACAAACTACGCCTGGACTCGTTTCAATCCGGTTTTCAACTAATATTTGAGATTGATGAAACGCTTGAATATTAGCGTAAGCAACACGAATAGCCTCTTGTAAAGCTGGATCTGTTTCAGCTGCAAAATCCTCAATTTCAGAATTTGAAAATACGATATCAGTTATGGTTCTATTTTCAAATTGTAATGTATAATCAATTAATGCCTTGTCACCATGTATCTTAACTTGTGAATATATTTGTTCAACAAGATTATCTAATGACTTAGATTCTAATGCTGGGCGTTCACACAAGCTCTTATAAGTTGACGGTACAGGGTATTTAATTAGACTAAACATATTACAGGATCATTTTTTCAATTGGCAATACTAAAATTCCTTCTGCTCCAGCGGAGCGGAGAGATTCAATTATTTCCCAAAAATCATTTTCAGAAATAACGGAGTGTAATGAAAACCAACCTTTTTCGGTGAGTGGCATAATTGATGGTGATTTCATGCCAGGCAACAACGCAGTAATTTTAGATAAATTTTCCTCGTGTGCATTTAGAACTACATATTTGGCATTTTGTCCTCGTTGAACAGAATCTATTCTAAATAATAATTTACTTAGGATATCATTTTTTTGTGCATCTAATTTTTTACTAGCTATTAATACAGCTTGACTGTTGAATACTGTTGCAACTTCTTTCAATCCATTACTTAATAAGGTACCTCCAGTTGAAACAATATCACAAATACCTTCAGCTAGGCCAATACTTGGTGCAATCTCAACGGAACCAGAAATTTCATGAGTGGTTACTTGAATACCCTGCTTTTGCAAAAATGCATTTGTTAAATTTGGGTAGGAGGTAGCAATGTTTTTCCCTTGAAAGAAATCTAAGCCATTGTAAACTTCATTACGAGGAATTGCTAATGATAGTCGGCATTTTGAGAAACCTAATTCTTTAACGACGTCTACCTGACGCATGTTTTCCATTAATACATTTTCCCCAATGACACCTAGGTCTGCAACACCATCCTCCACATAACCAGGAATGTCATCATCACGTAAAAAAAGAAACTCAACAGGGAAATTACTTGAAATGGATCTTAATTTAGATCCTCCAGATTCAAACTTAATTCCACATTCTTTAAACAGCTTAAGTGACTCTTCGCTTAAGCGGCCAGATTTTTGTACCGCAATTCGTATTTTAGTTGTTTCCATTTGGTTGACGTGCTTAAAAAATCAAGCCCCGAAATAAGTAATTCGAGGCTTGATTATTTGAATGTTATAAGAACATTTTTAGTGGATCCTCGAGATATTGTTTGAGCGATTGTAGGAAAGCAGCTCCCGCTGCACCGTCTGCAACACGATGATCACAAGTTAATGTTAGTTTCATAATGTTTGTAGCATAAAATTGGCCATTCTTAACACCAACAATTTCTTTTATACCACCTACTGCCAAAATACAAGATTCAGGTGAATTTATTATGGATGTAAACTGATCAATTCCAAACATGCCTAAATTACTTACTGTAAAGGTATTTCCCTCCCAATCTTTAGGTTGCAATTGTTTACTTTTTGCTTTACCACCAAGCTCTTTTGCTTCAGCAGATATCTGTGCAATTGATTTTTCGCTCGCGAAACGAATAACAGGAACTAATAATCCATCTTCTACAGCCACAGCCATACCAATATGAACATGCTTATTAACTCGAATGCGATCTTCCATCCAATATGAATTAATTTTTGGATGTTTTGTCAAAGCAAGTGAAGTCGCTTTAATGACCATATCATTAAATGAAATCTTGACAGGCAGAACTTCATTCATGCTTATCCGCGCTTCAATGGCTCTATCCATATTGATTTCCATTGTCAAATAGAACTCAGGTGCACTGAATTTTGATTCTGATAAGCGCCGCGCAATTGTTTTGCGCATTTGACTATTAGGTATATCTTCAAAACTTTCAACGCCAGACATAAAGGTTGACATAGCACCACCCGAACTTGGGTTATAGTCTTCTATATCACTTTTAGTGATCCGCCCATCTTCACCTGTTCCTTTAATCCAAGCCAAATTATATCCTTTTTCTTTCGCTAAGGCACGTGCAAGTGGTGATGCTTTTATTGAATCTTCTGAAATTCTTTCTTTAGTTGGCTGTGCAGCAGCCGTTTTTGAATCTACTACTTTAACAGCTTCTGGTGCTTTAACTACATCTGGCGCTGGAGCTGATGCTTGTACTACCAAAGGAGTTGTAGCAGGTACTGCAGATTCTGCAGCTAGTATTGGCTTATAATCTGTACCTGGTTCACCTACAATAGCAATTATACCATCTACAGCAATTCCTTCACCTTCTTTAGCGCCTATGTATAATAAAGTACCGTCTTCGTAATTTTCAAGTTCCATCGTTGCTTTGTCTGTCTCAACTTCAGCAATTATATCCCCGCTTTTTACGACGTCACCTTCTTTTTTCAACCATTTTGCAATAACACCTTCTAGCATTGTGTCGCTCATTTTAGGCATTCTTACAGCTTTGGCCTTAATTCCATTTAAATCAATAGCTGCAGTTTGTTCGACAATAGGAGGTATGATTGTAGTTACTTGTTCTTTTTCAACAACGGGTACGGCAGCTGACGGAGATTGCAATAAAGCTGAATAATCTTCGCCTGGTGCACCAACTATAGCTATTATTCCATCAACTGGAGCAGCTTCACCGGCTTTGATACCTATATACAATAAGGTTCCATCTTCATAATTTTCCAATTCCATCGTTGCTTTATCTGTTTCAACTTCAGCAATTATGTCTCCGGACTTGATTACATCCCCTACTTTTTTTAACCAATTTGCAATAACACCTTCAAGCATTGTGTCACTCATCTTGGGCATTCTTATAACTTCAGCCATGATTTTATATTTGAGATGCAAAAATACGCTTTAAACGCATATTTTTAAAATAATTAGTGTAAAAATATTTAGGTTAATCTAGTTTTAAAACAGCCATAAATGCTTCTTGTGGAATTTCTACATTACCTACTTGTCGCATTCGTTTTTTACCCTTTTTTTGCTTTTCTAATAATTTACGCTTTCGGGAGATATCACCTCCATAACATTTGGCTAATACATCTTTACGAAGTGCCTTTACCGTTTCTCTCGCAATTATCTTTTGACCAATCGCCGCTTGAATTGCTATTTCAAACTGTTGGCGTGGCAACAATTCTCTTAATTTCTCACATAATCTTTTTCCCCAATCGTAAGCTTTATCTCTATGAACAATTGCCGACAAAGCATCTACTTTTTCCCCATTTAACATGATATCTAATTTTACCAGGTAACCTGGTTCATAACCTTTGTATTCATAATCCAACGAGGCATAGCCACGTGAGATCGTTTTTAATCGATCAAAGAAATCAAAAACAACTTCAGATAAGGGCATGTCAAATGTAAGTTCAACACGGTCAGTTGTTAAGTATATTTGGTTAACAAGAATCCCTCGCTTATCCATACATAGACTCATAATAACACCTGTATATTCTGATTTAGTAATTATTTGTGCCTTGATATAGGGTTCTTCAACTAGATTAATTAGGTTCGGCTCCGGTAATTCACTTGGTGCAGAAACCCATTCTGTTTCACCTGCTGTAGTTAAAACTTTGAATTTAACAGACGGAACAGTTGTAATTACTGTCATATCAAACTCCCTTTCCAATCTTTCTTGAACGATTTCCATGTGCAACATTCCTAAGAAGCCACATCTAAATCCGAATCCTAAGGCTGCGGATGTTTCTGGTTCCCATACAAGTGATGCATCATTTAATTGGAGTTTTTCCATTGCATCCCTTAAATCTTCAAATTCAGACGTTTCAACCGGATAAATACCTGCAAATACCATCGGTTTTACTTCCTCAAATCCTTGTATAGCTGATTTGCACGGATTGGCTACATGTGAAATTGTATCACCTACTTTAACTTCTTTTGCCTCTTTTATACCAGAAATTAAATATCCTACATCACCCGTTTTAATAATCGATTTAGGTTCTTGTTCTAAACCTAAGATTCCTATTTCATCGGCAAAATATTCTTTGCCCGTATTCATAAATTTTACACGATCCCCTTTTCTAATCTCTCCGTTATAAACACGAAATATTACTTCGATTCCTCTATATGAATTAAATGTGGAATCAAAAATTAATGCTTGTAGAGGTGCAGATGGATCACCTTTTGGTGCAGGAACACGTGCTACAACAGCATCTAAAATCTCTTGAATACCAATTCCCTCTTTTCCTGATGCATGAATAATGTCTTCTTTCTTACATCCAATTAAGTCTATAATTTGATCTGAAACTTCGTCTGGCATAGCACCGGGTAAATCGATTTTATTTAAGACGGGTATTATTTCAAGGTCATGATTTATTGCCAAATATAGATTTGAAATAGTTTGTGCCTCAATACCTTGGGAGGCATCTACGATTAAAAGTGCCCCTTCGCAAGCTGCAATAGACCGTGAAACTTCATATGAGAAATCTACGTGACCCGGTGTATCTATTAAATTAAATGTGTATTCAACGCCATCTTTAGGGTACTGCATTTGAATAGCATGGGATTTAATCGTGATACCTCTTTCACGTTCTAAATCCATATCATCTAATAATTGGTTCATCATATCCCGTTTTTGAACAGTATTGGTAAACTCAATTAATCGATCAGCTAATGTACTCTTGCCATGATCGATATGAGCTATTATGCAAAAATTACGAATGTTTTTCATGTATCTGTTTTACTACTTAACTCTATTAAATTACCCATTTGGTAGGTAATAAATATTATTTTTCCAATGTACTAATCTGAAGTATGTTGGAAAATTATTTAAATGCCATATTTTTCAAGCATTTTTAATTTACAAATATAGCACAGCCATGCAAGCTTATCCTTATAAATCTATTAAATAGTCCAATTCAATTGTTTTACTACTAAAAAAGCAAACTATTAAGTCGGAGAATTAAAGATTTGCATGTACCTAAGACTTTGACATTAATGATTCAATTTCATCGATATCAATTGGTATGTTGGCCATCAAGTTTATCGGCTGGCCGTTTGTGATTAATAAATTATTCTCAAGTCTTATACCAATTCCTTCCTCTCGTATATAAATTCCAGGCTCACAAGTTAGAACCATCCCTGCTTCAAAAGGTTTATACTTATCCCAAACATCGTGCACATCTAGTCCTAAATGATGGGCTACACCATGCATAAAGTATTTTTTGAAAATGGGATTAGTTGGATCTTGTGCTTCAACATCCTTTCTAGAAAATAATCCTAATTCTATTAATTGGGCTTCCATGAACTTTTCAACCTCTTTTTGATAGTCTACCCAGTAATTTCCTGGACGCATTATATCAGTTGCAAAATTTAATACTGCTTGAACGGCAATGTAAACTTGCCTTTGACGTGGACTAAATTTTCCATTTGCGGGAATTGTACGTGTCATATCGGCATTATAATTTCCATAGCAAGCACCTACATCAAGTAAGATTAAGTCACCATCCTGGCAAATTTTATCATTCTCAATGTAGTGCAATACGCATGCATTCGCCCCCGAAGCTATAATTGGCGTATAAGCGAATCCTCCACTACGTAATTTTATAAATTCATGAATAAATTCTGCTTCGATTTCATTTTCCCAAACTTCTGGCTTTACAAATTTCAATATGCGTCTAAACCCATTTTCTGTAATATCAATTGCCTTTTGTAACGCTACTAATTCTGCTGGCTCTTTCTTCATTCTAAGATTATTTAAAATTGGAGAAAGTCGGCCTATTTTGTGTAATGGGTATTTTTCTTTAATATTTAGTACTAATCGCGCATTCTGTGTTTGGACTAAAGAGCTATTACGAATGTGCTCATTATCAATCATAAAGATTGTTTCTGCTGAATAGACTAATGTTTTCAATATGGCTTCAAAGCTTGAAGTCCATTGTATGTTCATTATTCCACTAAGTGCTTTAGCTTCTTCTTTCGTGTATTTGTGGCCTTCCCATATGGATATCAACTCAGATGTTTCACGTATAAACGCTATTTCGCGCATATGAGCTTCTTGTGCATCTGGATATATTAATAACAGTGTTTCTTCTTGATCTAAACCTGATAAATAAAATAAATCAGTTTGCTGTTTGAAGCCCATACTTCCGTCCGCATTCGTTGGCATGATGTCATTTGAACTTATAATAACAATTGACTTAGGAGGTAGTTCCGCGATTAATTTGGCGCGGTTTTTTACAAATAGTTCAGAAGGAAAGGGAGAGTAGCGCATCTTATTTTTTACACATATAAATAATTTCTTCTAATGGCAGTGCCATTCGTATACTTTCGGTTTTGCCTAACTTTTCAATCATGTTATAAGGAATAACAGTAAAGCCAGAGTTTTCTAATTGCTTGCCGAAATCACTTCCATAAATACGTAAATGGTCATTTTGTAAAAAGTGAATTTCTCTTTCACGTGGGTCTGTTATGCTTGCGTCTTCGTAGGTTGTTTCTAAATCATATCGTTGAGGACTTTGACAAAGGGCGAATCCATTTGGTTTCATTACCCGACGTATTTCTTGCATACAAACTACATCATTTTTCACATGCTCTAAAACGTGATTACAAAATATTACATCAAAGGAATTTTCAGGAAATGGAATTTGGTGCAAATCCATTTTAACCTTAGCTAGTGGCGACTCGATATCTGCAGTTATATATTGATCACCTAAATAATTTTCAAATCTTTCTATGAAACAATATTCAGGTGCAACGTGTAAAACGCGTGGATTACTTGTATAAAAATCTGTTTCATTTTTAAGGAACAAATGCATTAACCGATGGCGTTCCAAACTTAAACATGACGGGCATAAAGCATTTTCCCGAGGGTTTAAACGTCCATATGGAAGAAATTTCGAGAATTTATGATCGCAAACGGGACAGTAAACTTTATTTCCTTTAAGAAATAAACTGTATATTTTTATTAACCTGTGGGCAAATAATTGAATAAATTTTCTTGGTATATTACGTAGTACCCAGCTGATTATATGTTTCATAAAAAAAAGGAAGGCTTTTCGGGAAAAAAACCTTCCTATTGAAAATTAAAATAGAATTACATTTCTCTTAACCAAATATTGCGGAAGCTTACTGGGTTACCATGATCTTGTAAACTTATCGGACCTGCGCCATGAACTGGATTTTTGGGCTGACCAATATATTCAGTTGTACCTTGAATTTTGGTATGGTTCTGCACAACTACTCCATTGTGAATTACGGTAACATATGCAGGTGTTTCAATTCCTCCATTAATAGTAAAAACAGGAGCTGTGTATATAATATCATACGTATTCCATTCTCCCATTGGTGATGTGACATTGACTAAGGGAGCTGATTGCTTATAGATACTACCTGCTTGTCCATTTCGATAGCTTCGATTATTAAATGAGTTTAATACTTGTACCTCGTACATTCCTTGCATGAAAATCCCACTATTTCCTTTTCCTTGACTTTTTAAAGTTTCAGGCTCAATTGGGGATTGCCACTCGATATGTAATTGATAGTTTGTGAATTTTTGTTTTGTTGAAATGTTTCCAGCACCTCTAACAACAGTCATTTTTCCATCAGCCACTTGCCATTTTGCTGTTCCACCATCTTTAACAGATTCCCAGCTATCTAAGTTCTTGCCATCAAATAATACGATTGCATCTGATGGAATTACCCCTGGTGTAACAACGCGTACTTCAGGATCCCAATATTCAGTTACACCTGGTTTAGATGGATTGGTTACAACATGCCGATGATCTTGGGCGTATGAGGAAAAGCCTAAACTTAATCCTGTAAGAAGGGTTAAAATAAATTTAATTTTCATAACAGTTCTGTTAAATTATTTTGAACAAAAAAAAACCGGTAATAATTACCGGTTCCAATTTCAAGAATTATTTATTATTTAGCAAATGAAGCTTTAATAGCTTCAACATCTACTAATTTAATAATTGGTCTTTGCTTTAAGATTCTGATAGCTTCAACTTTATTGTTAGCTACAGCTTTATTTCTTCTGTCTTTTCTTTTTAATCTAGTTACTGCCATGTCATTAATAATTTTGGTGTGCAAAAATAGGAATTATTGCTTATATATCAAATATTCTGCTTCGAATAATTAAATTTGCTTTATGAAAATTATTCAAAAACCTAATAATGCCCGCGGAACACGAGATTTTGGTCCGAAAGAGATGTCTTTGAGGACACATGTTTTTACTATTATAAAAAATCATTTTGAGGCTTTTGGATTTCAAGCAATTGAAACTCCAGCTATGGAAAACTTACATATATTAACTGGTAAATATGGAGAAGAAGGCGATCAGTTAGTGTTTAAAATACTTAATTCTGGAGATTATTTGAGTAATACAGAAGCGGTAGATTTTAGTTTAGGATCTAAATTACTTATTCCGAAAATTTCAGAAAAAGGTTTAAGATATGATTTAACTGTTCCCTTTGCGCGATTCGTGGCTATGAATCGAAATGATATTGCTTTTCCTTTTAGGCGCTCTCAGATTCAACCTGTATGGCGAGCTGATCGTCCGCAAAAAGGAAGGTACCGTGAATTTTATCAATGTGATGCTGATATTATTGGTTCAGATTCATTGATAAATGAGGCAGAATTAATCGCTTTATTTCAGTCAATATTTAGCTCGCTAAATTTGAGAACTAATTTGATTATTAACTCTCGAAAAATTTTATTTGGTATTGTAAGTGTATTAGGCGTAAGTGATTTGTTTGTCCCATTTTCTGTTGCAATTGATAAATTAGATAAAATTGGTTGGGACTCTGTTGCCCTTGAATTAATATCAAATGGATTTTCCATTTCTCAGCTTGAATCTCTCCGTAGTTTATTCCAATTTCAGGGAAGCAATAATGAAAAGATTCAATTATTGGATGATTTTTTCAGTGATAATGAAGTAGGCCAACAAGGGTTATCTGAGATTAAAACAGTTTTAGATTTTTCAGCTTTAAACGGTTTTGATAACTCAAATATATTGTTTGATTTTAAATTAGCTAGAGGTTTAAGCTATTACACAGGTTTAATTTATGAAGGCAAGGCATGTGATTTACCATTTGGTTCTATTGTTGGCGGTGGTCGCTATGACAATTTAACAGAGGCATTCGGTTTACCCAATATGAGTGGTGTAGGAATTTCATTTGGTATTGAGCGTATTATCGATGTGATGCGTGAATTAAATCTGTTTCCCGATATCAAAACGAGTGCAAGTAAGATTTTGCTTACTTATTTCGATTTAACTGGTCAGTCAATCGCTCTAAAAATTGCTAATGAATTACGAAAATCTAATATAGCTTCCGAGGTTTATCCAGAAATTGCAAAAATCAAAAAGTCGTTTGAATTTGCAGATAAAAAGGGAATTCCTTTTGTAGGTGTTATCGGAGAACAGGAGATTAAAGACGATAACATTACACTTAAGGATATGAAAAATGGAGAACAAAAATTGCTCTCCATTTCTGACTTAATTAAATCCCTTTAATATTATACCCGCCAAGCTTTAAATTGGTTGATTAATCCATTCGTTGAACTATCATGCGTATGGATTTCTTCATTATGCTCTAATTCAGGCAAAATTGAATTAGCTAATTGTTTCCCCAATTCTACTCCCCATTGATCATAAGAAAAGACATTCCAAATCACACCTTGCACGAATATTTTGTGTTCATACATAGCAATTATGGCTCCCAAAGTTTTTGGTGTAATTTGCTTAACTAAGATGGAGTTTGTTGGTTTATTTCCTTCAAATTCTTTAAATGGACTTAGTTTCGCTATTTCTTCCTTTGTTAAACCAGCTTTTTCAAGTTCTGCTTCTACCACTTCTTTTGTTTTTCCGTTCATGAGTGCCTCTGTTTGAGCAAAAAAGTTTGACATAAGTAGCGTATGATGATTGCTGATTTTATTATGAGTAATAGCTGGTGCAATAAAATCGGCAGGAATTAGTTGTGTACCTTGATGAATTAATTGATAAAAAGCATGTTGGCCATTTGTCCCTGGTTCTCCCCAAATCACTGGTCCTGTAGCATATTCTACACGATTCCCATTCCTGTCTACGGATTTACCATTAGATTCCATATCTCCTTGTTGGAAATACGCTGCAAAACGATGCATGTATTGGTCGTATGGTAAAATCGCATGCGTGGCAGCATTAAAGAAATTAACATACCAAATTCCTAGTAATGCTAAAACGACCGGCATATTCACCTCAAATGCTGTATTTGCAAAATGATCGTCCATTTCATTCGCGCCACTTAATAACAACTCAAAGTTTTCAAATCCGACTGATAAGGCAATAGATAAACCAATTGCTGACCAAAGCGAATATCGACCACCAACCCAATCCCAAAATTCAAACATATTGGCTACATCTATGCCAAATGCACTAACTGCTTTCGCATTTGTTGACAAGGCAACAAAATGTTTGGATACGGCTAATTCATCTTTTGCTTGATCAAGAAACCAATTACGTGCTGAAAATGCATTAGCCATGGTTTCTTGTGTCGTAAATGTTTTTGAAGCAATAAGAAACAAAGTCGTTTCGGGATTAACCTTCTTTAGCGTTTCTGCAATGTGAGTTCCATCAACATTACTAACAAAGTGAATATTTAAGTGATTTTTATAAGGCCTAAGAGCTTCAGTAACCATTACTGGGCCTAAGTCAGAGCCACCAATTCCAATGTTGATCACATCCGTTATCGTTTTCCCTGTGTACCCCTTCCAATTTCCAGAAATAACCTTAGCTGAAAAGTCTTTCATGTGTGCTTTTACTGCATGAATTTTAGGGATTATGTCTTCTCCATCAACTAAAATTGATTGGTTGGAATTAGCACGTAAAGCTGTATGTAAAACTGCACGATTCTCATTTTGGTTTATTTTTTCTCCGGAAAATTGCGCTTTAATAGCTTCGGCTAATTTACATTCATTAGCCAAATCGATTAGGTGTTTGAAGGAAGTCTCATCAAGAATGTTTTTACTAAAATCTAATAGAATATCTTGACTAAGTATATTGAAATTTGCTTGTCTATTTGTATCTAGTTCAAATAAGCTATTTAAATTAATGTTTTCAAATCTTTTACGATCTTGAGATAATGCTAGATAAGCCTTTGTTTGAGAAAAGGCGATATTGGATAAATTCATTGGGTATACTTTTGGCTTGATAATTGCCAAAAATACAATATTCTTGACTATAAAAAAAAGGGGAAAATTTGTCTTTTTCCCCTTTTATAATGAATAATGAGCTTATTAAAAGTTAGGTTGTGGCGTTACACGTAAATAAGGTTTTACGGACGTAAATCCTTTAGGAAATTTAGTCAAAGCATCTTCATTTGATACAGCTGGTGTGATAATTACATCTTCACCGTTTACCCAATCTGCAGGAGTTGCCACTTGATAATTAGCTGTTAATTGCAACGAATCAATTACACGTAAAAGTTCGGTGAAATTACGACCTGTTGATGCAGGATAAGTTAATGTTAATTTGATTTTTTTATCAGTTCCTATTATAAATACCGACCGTACAGTAGCTTTTTCAGATGCATTCGGATGAATCATATCATAAAGTAGTGCTATTTTTTTCTCTGGATCTGCAATAATTGGGAAATTAACTTTAACATTATTTACTTCCTCAATATCGGGTACCCATTTGTTATGCGATGCTAAATCATCTACTGAAATGGCTATAGCTTTTACGCCTCTTTTTTCAAATTCTCCAGCCAATATGGCGGTTTTACCCAATTCAGTTGTACAAACAGGAGTGAAGTCAGCCGGATGACTAAAAAATAATACCCATGAATTTTCTATCCATTCATGAAATTTGATAGGACCTTGTGTTGTGTCTGCACTAAAATCTGGTGCGATATCGCCTAAACGTAGTGACATAATAGTAGGGTTTAAGTATAATATATTTATTCTATCAAATATATAGACTTTAATTAATATAAAAAAGCAATCCTAAAATAGAATTGCTTTTAACATTACACTTCATCAACAAACTAAAAACAAATAATAAAAATGCTGTAGGAGAAGGATTCGAACCTCCAAGGTGTAGTTAGCCGCGACACAGAACTGATTTAGTGGTCAACCCATTATGCCGTGTTTATCCTAGAACCACCACCCCCGAGACAGGAGGGCACGTCTGCCAATTTCATCACCCTACAATGAAAAATAACTACCTTTGTAATTATCATGGATCAAATATATGTCATGGATTTAAAATTTCAAAATATTTTAATAATAATATAAGTTTATTGGATATTTTGCAATCAAAAGATAAAATTATTGAAATAATTTCATGGAAAAGAAGATTGATTTAGACCCTTTAGATTATAAAATTTTGGAAATCTTAGTGGCAAATGCAAATTTACCATATACTGAGATAGGACAGCGCTTAGATGTTTCTGGTGGAACTGTACATGTTCGGATGAAGAAAATGGAAACGTTGGGAATTGTAAAAGGAGCACAATTACTAATTGATTATTCTAAAATCGGTTGGGATATTTCTGCTTTTTTAGGTATTTATTTGGATAAAAGCTCATTATATGAAGATGTAGCCAAGCAATTGGAAGCTATTCCTGAGGTTGTCAATATTCATTATACCACAGGTATTTACAGTATTTTTGCTAAAATTATTTGTCGGGACACCCAACATTTGCGTGAGGTACTTCATGATAAAATACAACGAGTTACAGGGATTCAGCGTACAGAAACTTTTATTTCTTTAGAGGAAAGTTTAATTAGAAATACACCCTTATTTTAATCTATTTAGAGTCATTCTAAATTAATCGTGTTTTTCTAAATTTTCATTTGTAATTTTACATTTCATAAATTTTATTGAAATGGCAGACAATCAAGACGAAATTTTAGTAGAGGTTACAAATTCAGATTATAAATATGGGTTTGAATCTTTTTTTGATACAGATGAAGCGCCAGTGGGATTGGATGAATCTACCATTCGTTTTATTTCTGATAAAAAAAATGAACCTGATTGGATGTTTGAATGGCGATTAGCAGCATTCAGGCATTGGAAAACGCTTTCAGAACCTGTGTGGGCAAATTTGAATTATACGCCTGCAGTCTATGAAGCCTTAAAATATTATTCTGCGCCCAAGCCTAAGAAAACGATAAATTCATTGGATGAAATAGATCCTGAATTATTAGAGACATTTAAAAAGTTAGGTATTTCACTTGATGAGCAAAAACGTATTTCAGGTGTTGCTGTTGCTGTGGATGCTGTTATTGACTCTGTTTCAGTTGCTACGACCTACAAAGAGACACTTGCTGAGAAGGGAATAATATTCTGTTCTATATCTGAGGCTGTAAAAGATCACCCAGAATTGGTAAAAAAATATCTCGGTAGTGTAGTGCCGGTTAAGGATAATTATTTCGCAGCTTTAAATGGAGCCGTTTTTTCTGATGGTTCATTTTGTTATATCCCTAAAGGCGTTCGCTGTCCAATGGAGCTTTCTACTTATTTCCGTATAAATGCTGCTGGTACGGGACAATTTGAGCGGACGCTTATTGTGGCCGATGAAGATTCATATGTAAGTTATTTAGAAGGTTGCACCGCACCACAGCGTGATGAAAATCAATTGCATGCTGCCGTTGTAGAAATTTTTGTTCACAAAGGGGCTGATGTCAAATACTCCACTGTTCAAAACTGGTATCCTGGAGATAAAGAAGGTAAAGGCGGTATTTATAATTTCGTTACGAAGAGAGGAATCTGTGATGGTTCTCATTCTAAATTATCTTGGACTCAAGTTGAAACTGGTTCAGCAGTAACTTGGAAGTATCCATCTGTAATCCTTAAAGGAGACTATTCAATAGGAGAGTTTTATTCTGTAGCGGTTACTAATAATTACCAACAGGCCGATACCGGCACTAAAATGATTCACCTTGGTAAGCATAGTAAATCAAGAATAGTATCAAAAGGTATTTCTGCAGGTTTTTCACAAAACTCTTATCGTGGATTAGTTCAAGTTTCACGTAAAGCAGATCATGCTAAAAACTTCTCTCAATGTGATTCATTATTATTAGGAGATAAGTGTGGGGCGCATACTTTTCCATATTTAGAAGTTAAAAATAACTCAGCTTCTGTGGAACACGAAGCGACTACATCAAAAATAGGAGAGGATCAAATTTTTTACTGCAATCAGCGTGGTTTATCTTCTGAAACAGCTGTCGCACTAATCGTTAATGGTTATGCGAAAGAAGTTCTTAACCAATTGCCGATGGAGTTTGCAGTCGAAGCTCAAAAATTATTAGCTGTTTCGTTAGAGGGTTCAGTTGGGTAGTTTTATACCTCCACTGTGCAATGCTAGTATTTTTGATCCTCTAGGGAAATGTTTTTTTTGGATTAAATCATAAAGACCATAAAACATTTTTCCGGTATAAATGGGTTCTATTTTAACCTGATGATCATTTTCAAAAGTTGCGCAAAAATTATTAATAATATCAGTTTTCTTAGCATATTTACCCATAATGTAGTCTTCTAACCAGATATTACCTGTTATATTAAATTCGTTCTCGTGTCTTTGTATTTCGGCAAGGTTATTTAAGGTTAATATTCCATAAATTGGCTTATCCCAAAATTTTCTTATTCCCAAGGCTGTAGTTCCGGTTCCGACTGCAGTTATTATATGAGTTGGATCGAAAGGTGTGACTTCATTTACCAATTGGCTTATTCCATTAATACCTAATTCTCCATATCCTCCTTCGGGAATAACTAATACCTTTTCATTTACTGGCCAAACTTTTAACTTGTATTGTTTTCGATTAATGAAATACAATCTCATTCCCCATTCATGCATTTGGGTTAAATATGGATTGCTAGTATATGTTAATTCATCGCCGCGAACAATTCCGATTGTTTGTATATTTAATTGATTGCCAACGAAGGCTAAAGCATATAAATGATTAGAATATGCCCCGCCAAAACTTAAAAGTGGTAATTCAGGGTTTTCTTTCGCTATGCCAATATATTCGCTTAATTTGCGCCATTTATTGCCTGATATTATTGGATGAATTAAATCGTCACGTTTAACATATACCTTGATTTCAGCTTCTTTAAATATGGAATGATTCAACTCCTGAATAGGAGAAGGTAATTTTAATATTGTTTTTTCAAATAAATGTATGTCCATAGACAAAGAAATAGATCAATTAGAATCAGAAGATGATTTATTTGAGCATTATAATTTTGTTGTTGACAAAGGTCAGCAATTAATGAGAATTGATTTGTATTTGTTATTAAAAATATCAAATACGAGTAGGTCACGCATACAAACAGGCATTTTAGCGGGATCAGTACGCGTGAACGGAAATTTAATAAAGTCTAATTATAAGGTTAAACCTTTAGATATTATTTCTGTTTCATTCGCTCAACCCCCTCGCGATACAGATGTTTTAGCTGAGGATATTGCTTTAAATATAATTTATGAAGATACTGATATCCTTTTAGTAAATAAATCACCAGGTATGGTTGTTCATCCTGCACATGGAAATTGGAATGGAACGCTTGTTAATGGTTTATTATATCATTGCCAGCAATTACCGGGTTCAACCAATATTAGGCCAGGATTAGTGCATAGAATTGATAAAGATACGTCTGGCCTTTTAGTAGTCGCTAAGTCAGAGTTTGCTTTAACATATTTAGCCAAGCAATTTTTTGATCATACTATAGAAAGAACCTATTTTGCTATACTTTGGGGAGTTCCTAAAGAATTAAAAGGAACGCTTCGCGGAAATATTACCAGAAGTCCGAAAGACAGAAAGATTATGACTATTCTTCCCGAAAGTAATGAAGTTGGTAAACTAGCTATTACGCACTACGAAGTAATTGAAACTTTTGGATTTTGTTCTTTAGTTAAATTTAATCTTGAAACTGGTAGAACCCATCAAATAAGAGCACATGCTCAATCCATGGGCCATCCCTTAATTTCAGATGCTTCCTATGGCGGAGATAAAATTCGTTTTATGAGTACAATGTCTAATTTTAAACAGTTTGTTGACAATATGTTTAAAATTTGTCCAAGACAAGCATTGCATGCATATTCGTTAGGATTCGAACATCCAACTTCACATGAATGGCTTCAATTTACAAGTCCATATCCTGAAGATTTTAATCTATTGTTGGAAAAATTACGTAACCTTATAAAAATATGATTACGATTAGAAAAGCAATCAAATCTGATATTCCAGACATTATTTGTCTAGTTAAAGAATTGGCTTTATTTGAAAAATCAGCTAATGAGGTCACTGTTACAGAAGAAGACTATTTGATAAATGGATTTATGGACAATCCACTATATGGATGCAATTTAGCTTTTTATGATGGCAAATTGGCAGCATTTAGTTTATGGTATTTTCGGTTTTCTACATGGAAAGGCAAACGTTTATACCTTGAGGATTTGTATGTAAAAGAGGATTATCGTGGTTTTGGTATTGGAAAAATATTACTTAATACTGCCATTAATGAAGCCCGACTTTGTAATTGTTCTGGACTTATGTGGCAGGTACTTGATTGGAATACTTCAGCTATAGAATTTTATAAAAAATTCAATGCCAACTTAGATGGCGAGTGGATTAATGTTAACTTAAATATTAAATAGATTTTCTATCTATAAAGTAGTAATTATTCGAAAATCTTCCTTTTTCTTTGGTAAGTATCATTTCGGCTGCTCGCTTACCCATTAAGGAAAAGTCATTTGACATTACTGTTATTCCTTCTGAAATTATTTCTTTCAATGGAGTATCATCATACGATAAGACGCCAATTTCTTGACCAAATTTCCAATGGTTTTTAGTACACCAATTAATCAAATTAATTAAATCAAATTCCCTAAACACGATGTAAGCATGGTTTTTTGATAGGTCATATTCCTCTTCCAAATCCGATATTATATCATGAGTAATTGAATATTTTTCGCAAAAAGATGTAAATCCCTTAATGATTCCTTGAGGTGTGTATTGAAAACTCTTACTGCTCAATACTAAGTTTAGACTTTGATATTTTTTTATTTTATCTAAGCATTCAGTTAGACCAGAATATATATTTTTTTCAAAATTTTGGTATAAAATAGAATAATCTTGTCCGAATTCCTTGACATCAATATCGAGTACTAAAAGTTTTTCTTTTGGAATTTTTTCTAAAATTTTTGCTACACTTTTATTAAAATGTGGTAGAACAATGTAATGATTGAATTTTCCAAGATTGTCATAAATCAACGTTTCAAAAATCTTAATGTCATGGTAATGAAAGTATAGCGCGTGTGATACTTCTTGGCCAAGATTGTCAAGTATGCTATCTATTTAAACTTTATTCCGAATATATGATTTCCTATTTGATGTTTGTAATAACTTGGAATGGTGTGCAAAGCCTCAATAACGTGAGTATCAATTTTCTCAAAAACAGATGGATTTTTTTGTGCTCTTAGGTAAGGTAAACCTAATGTAAATGTAATGTTTAACTGATCTTCTGGAAATATTGTTTCAATTTCGTACGGAATATCAGATTGATCAATTACAGATTTTTCCCATGGATGATTAATGTAAGGTTCTAGTTCAAAAATGGGTTTTTGATAGTGAATTACCATATTAATTTTCTGAATCTGGAAGGAAAATAGTTGCAATTAAGCTACTTAGTAAGCCAAGTACGATTAAGAGTATTAATGAATATTTCAAACTCGAAATATCCGCCAAATAACCAATTATAACCGGTCCAATTAAAAATCCAATATAGGCAATAGTTGAGACGCCCGCAATGGCAATGGATGGTTTGATTTTAGTTTGCATACCTGCTTGTGAATAAATAATAGGTACAATTGTTGATACACCTATTCCAACTAAAAAACATCCGCAAATTTTAATTAAAATATCATAACTGACTAAAGTAATACTCATCCCTACGGCAATTAGAATTCCGTTGATTATTAATACATTTTTTACTTTATATTTATTTGATAAAAAATCTCCTAATAACCTTCCTAAAACCATAGCTGCCGCAAAGGTTGTGAAGCCAATTGTTTGAGGAATTATATTTGAAGATATAATTTCTTCAAAATAGAGCGTTATCCAATCTGCCATGGCACCTTCGCACAACATGCCACAAAAAGCAATTAATGCCAATGTGATTAAATATGAATCTAAATTATAAATAGAGGCATCTAACTCTTCATTTGAATATTTAATTGACTTTTCATCTGGTAATAAAGCGTAATAAAAGGAAGGTATTAGTATTAAATTTAGCATTGCAATTCCCCAAAAATGAATTTTGTATCCAAAGTTCATTGTAATCATTAGGCTACCTAGCAAAGCTCCAAGCATAAGACCAATTGAAAAAATAGCATGAAATGATGACATGAAAATTTTTGAAAGTTTATTTTCTAGTGTAATTACTTGTGTATTCATGGCTATGTTTAATATATCACCTGACATGCCAAATAAAAATAAAACACCAAACAATTGAAATGCAGTAGAACTATAGCCAATTAATGTGACGATACATATGTACATACAAACTGCAATCAAGCATATTATTTTCGAATTGTATTTAGCTATTAACCATCCTGCTAATGGTAGTGATACTAATGAGCCAATTGGCAGTCCCATAAGTACAGTTCCTAGTTCAGCTTCTGTTAAATTTAGGAGCTTTTTGAAATCAGGAATTCTTGTTGCCCACGTTGCAAAATTTATACCGCACAAAAAAAATAAAATACCTATTCCAAATCTCGTTTTGAACATAATTGAACTATAATAATTTGCTTTTCACATCCAACCATGAATTAACTCGTTCATACGAATTAATATGTAAATTATGTGGAGCTGAAAATAGGAGAGGTGTGCCAGTGAATGTTACTAAATTTCTTTCATGGTCGTCGATTAGGTAATCAGCTTGAATCATATGTTTATGTCCACAAAATACAATATTATGCCATGTAATAAATGGAAAATGCTTCTTCATCCATTCTAACTTTTCACTTAATGAATTAGGAAATTCAGTTGCTGCAGATACAACGAAGATTTCATAAGATTTAGTTAAGTCTTTAATTACTTCAATAGCACCCTCTTTAACAGGTAAATCGGTAAAAAATCCAGGTTGCCATAAAAATGAATTATTTTCTAAATACACCTCATAAAACGTTTTTTTTAGTTTTATGTCATTTGACATTAACGCTTCATATGTATATGTACTATTGGTTATGTTGTTGATTGTTTGAATGATTTTTATGGTTGTATCGGCCATAACGTCATCCATATCTATTGCTATTCGTTTCATTAGTAAATTATAAATAAAAAAAAACTCCTCAAATATGAGGAGTTTTTTTATTAAAATATGAATAATAATTACATCATTCCACCCATTCCGCCACCAGGTGCGTGACTATGTGGCGCTTCTGCAGCAGGTTTATCAGCAATTACGCACTCAGTTGTTAATAGCAACCCGGCAATAGAAGCAGCATTTTCTAATGCCAAACGAGTTACTTTAGTTGGATCAATAATTCCAGCAGCGATCATATTTTCATATTTATCTTCACGTGCATTATATCCAAAATCATCTTTACCCGCTTTAACAGCATTAATTACTACTGATCCTTCACCACCAGCATTAGCGACAATAGTACGTAATGGAGACTCCACAGCTTGACGAATAATATTTATCCCAGTTGTTTGATCCTCATTTTCACCTTTTAGGCCATCTAATGATTTAATAGCGCGAATGAATGCAACACCACCACCAGCTACAATACCTTCCTCAACAGCCGCACGAGTAGCGTGTAATGCATCATCTACACGATCTTTCTTTTCCTTCATTTCAACTTCTGTAGCAGCACCAATATATAAAATGGCAACACCACCAGATAGTTTAGCTAAACGCTCTTGTAATTTTTCACGATCGTAATCAGATGTTGTATTTTCTATTTGAGCCTTTATTTGATTTACACGATTTGTAATATCTTCTGAAGATCCAACACCATTTACAATAGTTGTATTGTCTTTGTCTATGATGATTTTTTCAGCTTGGCCTAGGTATTCAATTGTTGCATTTTCCAACTTAAATCCTCTCTCTTCTGCAATGACAGTACCACCCGTTAGTATGGCTATATCTTCTAACATTGCCTTTCTGCGATCACCAAAACCCGGAGCCTTAACAGCTGCAACTTTTAGAGCGCCACGAATTTTATTAACTACTAAAGTAGCCAATGCTTCTCCATCGACATCTTCAGATATAATTAACAATGGACGACCTGTTTGAGCTACAACTTCTAAGACAGGCAGTAATTCCTTCATAGATGATACCTTTTTCTCTGATATAAGTATAAAAGGTTTCTCTAATTCTACTTCCATTTTCTCAGTATTCGTTACGAAATACGGTGAAAGATAACCGCGATCAAATTGCATACCCTCAACAGTTTTTACTTCAGTCTCTGTTCCGCGTGCTTCTTCTACTGTAATTACACCTTCACGACCTACTTTCTCCATTGCATTTGAAATCATTGTACCGATTTCGAAATCATTGTTTGCTGAAATTGTAGCAACCTGTGCTATTTCATTAGAAGTTGTAATTGGTCTTGATTGAGCTTTCAAGTTTTTAACGATAGCTTCTACAGCCTTTTCGATTCCTTTCTTAAGATCCATTGGATTCGCTCCAGCTGCTACGTTTTTTGAACCAATTGTGTAGATAGCCTGTGTTAAAACAGTTGCTGTTGTAGTTCCATCCCCAGCTTGATCAGCTGTTTTTGATGCAACTTCTTTAACCAATTGAGCACCCATATTTTCAACGGGATCTTCTAATTCTATTTCTTTTGCAACTGAAACACCATCCTTTGTAATAGATGGAGAACCAAATTTTTTATCAATAATTACATTTCTACCTTTAGGTCCTAATGTAACTTTAACTGCGTTTGCAAGGGTATCAACCCCTCTCTTCATTTTTTCACGCGCTTCACTGTCGAAATATAATTCCTTTGCCATAGTATGTATAAGTGATTTTTCGGTTTAACTAAATTATAAAACTGCAAAAATGTCAGACTCTCGCATGATTAAATAATCCTTTCCTTCAATTGTAATCTCAGTACCAGAATATTTGCCATACAAGACTTCATCTCCAACTTTAACAGTTATAGGTTCATCTTTTTTCCCATTTCCAATAGCTACAATAATACCTTTTTGAGGTTTTTCCTTTGCTGTATCTGGAATGATAATTCCAAATGCTGTTTTTTCTTCAGCTGCAGCAGGCTCAACGATAACCCGATCTGCTAAGGGCTTAATAGTTAATTTTGACATGTTTGTATAAATTAAAAGATTAATAACTTTTGTAAAACACATTTATAAATAAAATGCGTGACATCATATACAATATGCATGCCACGCAAGAATGACTGAAATAATGTCAGTATACTTATTTTGATGCCGGTGCTGGAGCGCTAATTGGCGCAGGAGCAGAAGGTAAAGTTTTACCAGCCGCTTTCTCTACATTTATAGATTTTATGCCTTCCGAATCTCCTGATGTTAATGTAAAATTTGTTACAAGAACCAATAAAAGAATTGCGATTGAAAAACCCCAAGTTAGCTTCTCAACTAAATCTCCAGTTTTCTGTACGCCAAACATCTGAGTTGCTCCTGAGGATGAGAATTCTCCACTTATACCACCACCTTTTGGATTCTGAACTAGAATTAATACGATAAGTAAGGCCGAAAAAAGAATAATCAGTGAAATTAATAAGGTGAACATAATCAGTCTTGATTTAATAATATGGTTAATTCCGAAATACGAGATGCAAAGTAAAGCCTTTTTTCAGGTTTAGACAACATTAATTTTGTGTAAATGTCAATTGCAAGGGAAATTTTCCCTTGTTTTACCAATATGATTGCAAATGTTTCTGATACTGGAGGAGAATATGGAGTTTCTGATAAGTCGGCTATGTCTGAATTATCAGTACTATTTTTTTTATTTCTTGATAAAGTGGGTTGATTAGTTAAAAATTGATCAACAATTTCATTTTGATTTTCAAATGAGACTTTTTTTTTCGCATGATTTTCTGTAAAGGCTAAAGGGGCATCTACAATTGATTGATGGTAGTGCAATCTAAATGGAGATTGTAGGGCAATTTTGCGTTGTGTGATTGAATCAAGCTGTAAATTCCAATTAAGTAGAAAAAAATAAGGGTATTTTTTTACATAATCCGAGATTATATTTTGACTTTCTATGTTTTTTCGATTGTACTTGTATAATAATAAATAAAGTTCTTGTGTCTTATTTGTTTCCATATTACCAATCTCCAGCTATTTTGTTGAATAAATCTAATATAATTTGGTCTATTAACTTTGGAATTAATGTTTTCTCAACTTGACTTAAAGTTTGATTTTGAGGAAAGTCTTGATAAAATGAAAATTCTTGATCAAAATTTTTAGTTTCATCTAATCGATTAGTTAACTGAAATTGAACTCTTAATGTTAATCGGTTCAAACCTGCTTTATCATCAGAGGTAGGCGCTTGCGGAGTTAAGTCGTATCCTACTATGGTTCCTTCAATTTGTAAATCTGGATTTTGACCGGTGATTTTTAAGGTACTGTTTCGTTGAAAATATTCTTTTAATTTCTCATTTATAGATAGACTTAAATTACTTGGACCACCAGCAGTCTCCATTCTTATATTCGATATTTGAATAGTCTTTAGTTCTGGAGAAAGACTAGCTCCTTTAAAGCTATAACAAGATAGAATATGTATAAATACATAAGAAAAGAGTATATATTTTGATAATTTATGCCAAGTCTTCGAGATCATATTGTTTAATTTTTCGGTATAGTGTTCTTTCTGATATCCCTAAATCTCTTGCAGCATGTTTTCTTTTATTTCTATTTTTCTTCAATGCGCGGATAATAATTTCTTTTTCTTGTTTTTCCAAAGAAAGTGTCACGTCTTGACTAGGTGATATTATTTCTTCAAAATTAGATTCTTCAACTACATGAATCGTCTTATTTGGTTCGATAGATATTGAATTTTCTAATCCATTTTTATCAACATTGACTTTTTGGCTAATTGCTTTAATAGATGGGTTAGGAGAATAATTAATGTCGGCAAATAAATCTGAATTTTCATTAATTATATCATATGCATTGCTATTTCCTGATTCAATTACTTGTAATAGTATTTTCTTTAATTCAGTAACATCACGTTTAAGATCAAAAAGAATTTTGTATAATATTTCTCTTTCATTCATTCCTTCAGAACCTTGAAAGTTTTCACCCTTAATAAGAGTCGATTTTATTTTAGGCTCATTAAACAATAAATATTCGTTTAGCTTCTCTTCGTCTAAAATACGATCCCCTAATTCTAATACTGAAATTTGTTCTGCTAAATTTTTTAATTGACGAATATTACCCGGAAACCGTTGTTTTTCAAGTAGTATTTTAGCTTCATTTGTTAATGAAACAGGCTTTACCCGATGAAGCTCAGAAAAATCAGTTGTAAATTTTCTAAAAAGCAATTCAATATCCGAACCTCTTTCACGGAGTGGGGGTACATAAATAGGTACCGTACAAAGTCGATAGTATAAATCTTCTCTAAACTTACCTTTTTCTATCGCATCTTGAAGATTTAAATTCGTTGCCGCCACTACGCGCGCATTGCTTTTCTGAACTTTTGATGAACCAACTCGATAAAATTCCCCATTCTCTAACACACGCAATAATCTTGCTTGAGTGCCTAGCGGCATTTCGGCTATTTCATCTAGAAAAATTGTCCCGCCATCTGTAACTTCAAAATACCCTTTCCTTGCTTCTATGGCTCCCGTAAATGAACCCTTTTCATGCCCAAATAACTCGGAATCTATTGTACCTTCTGGAATTGCACCACAATTAACAGCTATGAATTGACCGTGTTTCCTTTTTGATAATGCATGTATTATTTTTGAAAATGATTCTTTACCCGAACCGCTTTCCCCGGTAATAAGTACTGTCATGTCCGTGGATGCGACTTGTTCAGCTATCGATATAGCATGAAGTAATGCTGAGGAATTTCCAATTATTCCAAATCTCGCCTTGATACTTGCAATGTGTGAATTTTCCATATCAAGTATTTGTTAAATTTAGATGCCCTAATAAAGTCCCAGTGGTACATGCAGTTATTTTAACATCTACATAACTACCAACCTTTTCAGATCCTTTTTCAAAAACAACAATTTTGTTGTTGTCTGTTTTACCAAAATGATGTTGATTAGATTTTTTTGAATTTCCTTCTACCAGAACTTTCTGAATTGAATTGATCATTTGCTCATTTCTAATTCCGGAATGTTTTCGTTGAAGATCAATAATTTCTTGTAAACGTTTAGATTTTACCTCTAGTGGTACATTATCCGTATATTTTTTTGCTGCCGGCGTTCCAGGTCTTTCTGAATATGTAAACATATAGCCAAAATCAAAAATAACTTCATTTAAAAGGCTTAATGTATCTTGATGATCTTGATCATCTTCTGAACAAAAACCAGCAATTATATCATGGGAAATACCACAATCATTACCCAGAATTTCACGTATGGCTCTTATTCTATCTAAATACCATTCCCTAGTATAAGTTCGATTCATTTTATCTAGAATACGATTACTACCACTTTGAGCAGGAAGGTGTATGTTTTTGCAAATATTAGAATGTTTTTTCATTGCATACAAAACCTCATTAGTAATGTCTTTCGGATGAGAAGTTGAAAAACGTATACGTAAATCTGTATGTATTTGAGCGGTTAGACTTATCAGTTTATCAAAAGTTATTAACTCCTTGGTTGATGGATTTTCCCATCGATAAGAATCAACATTTTGACCTAGTAAATTAATTTCTCTAAATCCTTTTTCGTATAATTTTTGACATTCGTCAAGAATGGAATCCAAATCCCGAGAGCGTTCTCTACCTCGTGTGAATGGCACAACACAAAATGAACACATATTATCGCACCCACGCATGATGCTTACAAAAGCACTAACTCCGTTAGAATGAAGTCTGACGGGTTCAATGTCTCCGTAAGTTTCTTCTTTAGAAAGAAAGACATTAATAGCCTTTTGGCCATTTTCAATTTGTCCAAGCAAATTGGGTAGGTCTCGATACGAATCTGGACCTGCAACCAAATCAACTAATTTTTCTTCTTCTATTAATTTGGTTTTTAAACGTTCTGCCATGCACCCCAAAATTCCAATTACAACTTTAGGATTTTTTGATTTAATAGCTTTGAATGTCTGTAAACGATGACGAATTTTTTGTTCTGCATTATCTCTAATGGCACAAGTATTTAATAAAATAGAATCTGCCTCTTGAATATTAGACGTAGTTCCGTAACCATTATTAATTAAAATAGCTGTAACAACTTCTGAATCAGCAAAATTCATTTGACAACCATAGCTTTCAATGTAAACTTTACCCAATAAAAAAGAGTCATTTGTATCGGATGAAATTCGAGGTAAGTCTAGATTATCACTTGTTGATTTGGCTAGTATATTTAATTCTTGCATGAATTAGGCTTAAATTACAGGTCAAATTTATGACATATTGTCAGTAAATACTATATAATTTTACCTGAATCTAAGAATATGACTTTATCAGATTGTTCTGTTAGTTTGTTGTTGTGCGTAACCATAATAATCTGTTGGTTGCGTTCTTCCTTTATTTGAAGAAATAAATTATATAAATCTTCTGCATTTTTATTGTCAAGATTTCCTGTCGGTTCATCGGCTAATAACAATGTAGGTTCAGTTATTAGTGCCCTTGCTACTGCGACTCTTTGTTGTTCACCTCCAGAAAGGTTCGAGGGGTATTTTTTAAGCAATTGATTGATTCCCAATGATGTAGAAATCTCATTTACTAAATACGTTGCTTTTTCCTTGTTATATTCTTTGCGTAAATACAATGGCATCATAATATTTTCAATGGCTGAGAATTCATTTAGTAGGTTGTGAAATTGAAAAACAAATCCTAAATTTTCATTTCGAAATACCTCTAAATTTTTTGTATCTAATTTCAAATATGAAATATCGTTTAATCGTATTTCTCCTGAATCTGCTTTTGTCAACAAGCCTATAATTTGTAATAATGTACTTTTTCCTGACCCAGAAGGACCTAGAATTGACACTAGTGAATTATTATCAGCGCTAAATGAAATGTCATTTAGAATTAATTGGGTTCCATAACTTTTGGAAATATTTTTTAATTCTAACATTTTATTGGGTTATTCTATGAAAATGAACTTGTTAATTGAACAATTTAAAAGTTTGGCAAATAAATAGTAATTTCACGAAATTAAAATTTTTACTAAATGAATATTCACGAATACCAAGCTAAAGAAATTCTCAAAGGTTACGGAGTAAGAATTCAAGAAGGGATTGTTGTTGATAAAGTCGAAGATTCCATTTCAGCAGCAGAGGCGTTAAAAGCACAGACAGGAACTGGTTGGTTTGTTGTCAAGGCACAAATTCATGCCGGCGGTCGTGGTAAAGGAGGAGGAGTGAAGTTGGCCAAGAATTTAGATGAAGTTCAAGAACGTGTTTCTCAAATTTTAGGAATGCAATTGGTTACACATCAAACAGGTCCAGAGGGCAAGAAGGTTAATAAAGTTTTGATCAGTGAAGATGTTTATTATCCAGGTGATTCAGAACCGAAGGAGTTTTATATTTCTATTTTACTAGACCGTGGTCGTTCATGTAATGTAATTATGGCTTCTACTGAAGGAGGAATGGATATTGAAGAAGTAGCTGAACACACTCCAGAAAAAATTATTAAAGAGTGGATTGATCCTCGCGTAGGTTTACAAGATTTTCAAGCTCGAAAAGTTGCTTTTATGCTCGGTTTAAGTGGTCAAGCATTTAAGGAGATGGTTAAATTTATTCAGTCGCTCTATCGTGCTTATGTTGATACGGATTCTTCAATGTTTGAAATTAATCCTGTTTTAAAGACATCTGATGATAAAATATTGGCAGTTGATGCAAAAGTAAATATTGATGATAATGCCTTGTATCGTCATAAAGATTTAGCTGTTCTACGAGATTTACAAGAAGAAGATCCACTGGAAGTCGAAGCTTCAGAGAATGATCTTAATTATGTAAAGTTAGATGGTAATGTTGGCTGCATGGTCAATGGTGCTGGTTTAGCAATGGCTACAATGGATATAATTAAGTTATCAGGTGGCGATCCCGCTAATTTTTTAGATGTAGGTGGTGGAGCTAATGCAAAAACCGTTGAGGCCGGTTTTCGCATAATTCTGCAAGATCCAAATGTCAAAGCTATTTTAATAAATATCTTTGGTGGTATTGTTCGTTGCGATCGTGTTGCTAATGGTGTTGTAGAAGCATATAAGAATATAGGAGAAATTAATATTCCAATTATTGTACGTCTTCAAGGTACAAATGCAGAAGAAGGAGCGGCTATAATCAACAACTCAGGCTTAAAGGTATTTTCTGCAGTTTTATTAAAAGATGCGGCCAGATTAGTTTCTGAAGTTTTAAAATAGATTGCAATGAAGATTATTTGCGTTGGGAGAAACTACGTTGATCATATAAAGGAGTTATCTAATGAAAAGCCAACTGATCCCGTTATTTTCATTAAACCTGATACTGCGTTAATAGATAATTCACATGCTTTTTATTACCCATCTTTTTCATCAGACGTACATTATGAGCTAGAACTAGTTTATCGTGTAGGAAAAGTTGGAAAAAACATTGAGTCAAAATTTGCTTATAAATATATTGACGCAATAGGATTAGGTATTGATTTTACGGCGCGAGATGTGCAAAGTAAGTTAAAAGAAAAGGGTTTACCTTGGGAAAAAGCCAAAGCATTTAATGGTTCTGCATTTGTTTCCACACTACGTCCCATATGTGAATCAGATTTTTCAAATTCAATTGAATTTGAATTATTTCAAAATCAGCAATCTGTACAAAAAGGTAATTCAGATTTAATGATTTGGAATGTTTCTGAATTAATAGCTGATATCTCAAAATACTTTACTTTGAAATCAGGTGATTACATATTTACAGGAACTCCTGCCGGTGTCGGACCTGTACAAATAGGGGATATCTTAAATGGATATCTACAAGGAGAGAATTTATTTGAACTAGCAATTAAATAAAATGGCTTTAACTATTGGTTCTTCTGTACCTATAACGGAAATGATTGATTCTGCTGGTGTTAAGCACAGTTTACTGGGTAGTAAAACAGTTTTGTATTTTTATCCCAAGGATAATACACCAGGATGTACAGCTCAGGCTTGCAATTTGAATGAAAATTTAGATTATTTAATGTCTAAAGGTTATAAGGTAATTGGAGCAAGTGTAGATTCTACTAAATCTCATGATAAATTTATCGCCAAATTTCAATTGAAATTCCCTTTGATATCAGATGAATCACATAATATCGTTGAGGCATTTGGTGTTTGGGTAGAAAAATCAATGTATGGTAAAAGTTATATGGGGATAGCTCGTACGACATTCCTTATTGATGAATTGGGAATTATAACAGATATCATAACGAAAGTGGATACCCAAAATCACACTCAACAAATCCACTGATCGAATTATTATGCAAACAACAGAATTACAAAAAGTCGCATCCCAAGTACGTCGGGATATTTTACGTCAAGTGCATGGTGTCCAGTCAGGTCATCCTGGAGGCTCTTTAGGATGCACTGATTTATTAGTTGAACTATTTTTCAATTCCATGAATTTGAAATTAGATAGTTCAGGTCAAGTGATTTTTCAGATGGATGGAAAAAATGAAGACGTATTTTTTCTTTCCAATGGCCATATCTCACCACTTTTGTACAGTGTATTAGCTCGTCGTGGTTATTTTAACGTATCAGAATTAGCCAGTTTTCGTAAGCTAAATAGTAGGTTACAAGGTCATCCTACACCTCATGAACATTTAGAAGGCGTGCGTATTGCTTCAGGTTCGTTGGGTCAAGGATTAAGCGTAGCAATTGGTGTTGCACAGGCTAAAAAGCTTAATTCAGATAATTCAATAGTATATTGTTTGATGGGGGATGGAGAACAAAATGAAGGTCAAGTTTGGGAAGCTGCCATGTATGCACCCCATCATAACGTGAATAATTTAATAGTATTTATAGATGAAAACGGCCAACAAATTGATGGCCCAACTGAAAAAGTCATGAATAACCTAGACTTAGAGGCTAAGTATCAGGCTTTTGGTTGGCAAGTTTTACGAGTGGACGGAAATAATATGTCAGATTTGACAGCAGTAATTCAAGAGTCTAAAGCTCTTTTAGTAAATAATAAACCTGTTATGGTTATTATGAAAACGGAGATGGGAGCTGGCGTTGATTTTATGATGCATAGTCATAAATGGCATGGTGTGGCACCAAATGATGAGCAACTTGCCGCTGCTCTTGGGCAATTAGAAGAAACTTTAGGAGATTATTAATAAATAGAAATGGCATTATTTACATACGATAGTAAAAAGGATACACGTTCTGGCTTCGGTGCAGGAATGGAATACTTGAGTCAAAATAACTCTAAAGTTGTCGCATTGTGCGCGGATTTGATTGGTTCTTTAAAGCTGGAATCATTTATTAAAAATTCCCCTGAAAGATTTTTTCAGACAGGAATTGCAGAGGCCAATATGATTGGATTAGCTGCTGGACTATCAATCGGTGGATATATTCCTTATGCCACTACTTTTGCAAATTTTGGTACAGGGCGTGTTTACGATCAAATACGTCAGTCTGTGGCATATTCCGGTAAAAACGTTAAAATAGCTTGTTCTCATGCTGGGTTAACTTTAGGTGAAGATGGGGCTACGCATCAAATTTTAGAAGATATTGGATTAATGAAAATGCTTCCAGGTATGGTCGTAATTAATCCTTGTGATTATAATCAAACTAAAGCTGCAACTATAGCCATTGCTAGCTATGAAGGTCCGGTTTATCTTCGTTTTGGACGTCCGGTAGTTCCTGTTTTTACCTCAGAGAATCAAGTTTTTGAGATTGGTAAAGCATTGCGGCTTATAGAAGGAACCGATGTAAGTATTTTTGCAACTGGTCATTTGGTGTGGGAAGCAATTATTGCTGCAGAAATATTATTAGAAAAAGGAATTCATGCTGAGATAATAAATATACACACGATTAAACCTTTAGATGTTGATGCTATTCATACCTCAGTTGCTAAAACTGGTTGTGTTGTTTCAGCAGAAGAACATCAAATTAATGGGGGTTTAGGAGACTCTATTGCACAGTATTTAGCGTTAAATTTACCTTCACCGCAAGAATTTGTAGGTGTCTATGATACTTTTGGCGAATCTGGGAAGCCGGCTGAATTGATGGAAAAATATGGTTTGAATGCGAATTCTATCGTTGAAAAAGCATTACTAGCTATATCAAGAAAAAAATAATAGTTTAAAATGGGTAACCAATACCTATATTAAATTCTATTGGGTTTTCAACTGAACTAAATGATGTTTTGTTGAAAACCCATTTTTCGTTTTTAGGCATAGCAGGATTTAACACTTTACTTGCTAAATCTAATCTTAAAAGAAAGTATTCGAAATCCCATCTTAATCCGATGCCTGTTCCTACCGCAATCTCATTAAAAAAACTATTAATTTTCCAATTTCCTACAGAAAGCTGTCCTGGATATGAAATATTCCAAATATTACCGGCATCTAAAAATAGGGCTCCATTCATAGTGCCAAGAAATTGAATAATTTTAAATCTATATTCCAATGAAGATTCTATTAAAACGCTGCCCGGTTGCTCAATTAAATTTGTGAATGAATTATATGAACCTGGACCTAATCGTCTAGGTTTCCATGCTCTTAGACTGCTTGGGCCTCCAATAAAAAAGTTCTTTTCATAGGGTAATTGATAATCATTTTCACTTCCATATACATAAGCTAATCCACCAGCGAATTTATAGGCTAATTGTGACTGTTTTTTCGGTCCTAAAAGAACATACTTTCGATAATCTAAATTAAACCTTAAATATCTGTAGAATTGTAGTTCTTGGTTGGATTGAAATAAATTCTCAATAAAGGCAATTCGTTTATTTCTAATTAAATTTAATGAAGTACCCCCTGATTCTAATCCAATTTGAAAACTTCTACCGTCTACTAATTTATTCGAAGGGAGAAATGATCTGTAGTTATATTGAAATATAATACTAGAAACAAAACTAGGATTAAAGCTGCGATATAGATTATTTCCGCGTTCTCTCAAACTTTCTAAATAGGAAGTAAAACTAGTTGAAGTTTCTGTTAGAGGATAATTAGTATTTATTATGTTGACATCAAATAATGATAATTGAAAATATTTATTAACTGACTTTCTCCATTGATATCGTTGGAATAATTTAAAATTTGTTCTTAAATACTCAGGTCTATTTATGTAATCATATCCTAAACCAAACTGGGTTTGAGATCCTATGATATTTGACGACCATTTTGAAAAATATGCGGGTATATATAGTGTAGGAAGATTTAAAATCGCTGTCAGGTTTAGTTCTAAATTTTTTCTTGTTTGATCTGTATTTATAAATCCAGTCTGTGCTTCAAATCCAATTCTACTATTAAATTCTAGATTATCTAGAACTGAAAATACACGACGAATTTTAAATGAATTAGTTAAAAAAGGACCAGGAATTCCTCTAAACACACTTCCACCTAATTCAGATGAAATATTAAATTTATCGTTCCGAATTAGATCGATTGTTGGATTGACTCGAGTTGCTCCGGTATCAAACTTTATAGCTACTGATTTATACTGATCTGTTGCGTAAATATTTTGAAGACTTTGCGATATTCTATTTGCTGCATACATATCACCTTCTTTGAAGGTGACGATTCTTTTTAATTGATTTGTATTCAAAGATTGAGAAATCCATTTCTCTTCTTTTTCATTTAATTCTAAATGTAATTCATTGAATTTGACAAGTCCAATACGAAAGAGTCGATCATATTGACTATTAGTAGTGGATATGTTTGAATTCGGAATCTTATAAGCCAATGATATTGATGTCAGTGTAGAATCTTTTGTATCGTTTAACTTAATTCCAATCTGATCTTCATTAAAGTAATAATATCCTTGATTTCTTAGTGTTTCACCTAGTTTTTTTTTCTCCTCTTTTAATAAAGAAATAGAAAGTCTAGTGTTCAATTTAATTAAACTTTCTTCACTTATGAATTTCTTTACTATATTTTCTAGAGCTGGATTGTTAATTATAAGCGTGTCTTTTTTAGTAAATAAACTTGGTAGGCCCTCTGAAATTACATATTCAATTTTTACTTTATTGTTTATTGAGGTATCTATTTTAATAGCAATTTGAGAGTTTAAATAACCAATAGAACTGTAATAACGAGAAATCTTATCTCTTATTGAATTCACTGAAGAGGTATCCAGCACTTCAGGTTGGCGTTTAAAAAGTTGAAACTTAGCTTCTTTTATATTTAATGAATCCTTTTTTCTTCTTTTAATTGTTAAATAACCGTTTAATTTGATAAAAATGTAAGGTTTATTTACTTCTTTTAATGAACTAAGGTTTGTTTTGAAATCCTCAATTTTAACATGCTTATTACCACTTATCGAAGTTTTTTCAATTGTATACAACGGAAGTTTATACATTTGCAAATTCGTACACGATAAGTGTAGAAAGGAGATTATAATTAAAAAAGAATAATAGCTTATATTTTTCAAGTGATGTTAACCAATAAACAAATAAAGTTAATTAATTCCCTACATTCTAAAAAAGGACGTTCGGAGAATAGATTATTTTTAGTTGAAGGGGAGAAAGGTGTAAATGAATTGTTAAATTCTAGTTTGAAAATTCATTCTATTATTATCAATGATAATATTAAACTTGATACTACTTTTTTAAATATTAAATGCACTGTTTTTTATGTTGCCGATTTTTTAATTCATCAACTTTCAACTTTGGTCACTAATAACTATGGATTTGCTATTGTAGAGATGCCTAATGAATCTTTTGTTTATATGCCTGATGAATTTACTGTTATTTTAGATGGCATAAGAGATCCTGGTAATCTTGGTACAATTATTCGTATTTGTGATTGGTATGGTATAAACCAAATTGTCTTATCTAATGATTGTACTGAATTCTACAATCCCAAAGTTATTAATGCTTCTATGGGCTCTTTCTTGAGAATATCACATATGTATGTTCAATTGGACACTTGGTTAAGTAAATATACGAACTCAAAAAAAATTGGAGCGGTACTTGATGGGAAGAATATACACGAATATGAATTTCCTGATGCCGGCTTTATTATTTTTGGAAATGAATCAAATGGCATTTGTCAATCAGTGATTGAATTAATTGATGATTCCGTAACCATTCCTAGTTTCGGCGGGGCCGAATCACTAAATGTTGGCATTTCGTGTGCAATTTTTTTGGATAATTTAAGAAGAAGTTAAACTTTCATTTAATTCTTTTTTTAAATAGACTTCAATTATATAATGAACTAAGTATAATAAGGGTGTTAATAGTATAGCAACAATGAATTTATATAAGTAGTTGTTCAAAGCCACATTGAACCACTGATTGACGCTCCAATTACCGAAAATATAAAACGCAATACCAATAACTAGAAAACTATCGATTAATTGTGAAACTAAGGTAGATCCAGTCGCTCGTAGCCAAATGTGTTTTTTACCTGTTTTTGATTTGATTTTTTCAAAAATAAAAGCATCTAATAATTGACTGACCAAAAAAGCTGTTAAGGATCCTGCAATTATTCCAAGACCCTGCCTAAATATTAATGAAAATGAATCATTTATATTACCTGTTTTTTCATTGACAGAAATCCAAAAATCAGCAGGGACTAATAAAGTTGCTAAATAAATAACAAAGAAGGAATAAAATACAAATAGGGAAGTGGTGTATGAAATAAATTTTACTCCTCTTTTGCCAAAATAATCATTTATTAAATCTGATGTTATAAATACGATTGGCCAATTTAAAGCACCAGCGGTTTGATTAAATGACCATGTTTCACCCCAAAATGTTTTCAATTCTAATGGGTTGAAACCAAGAGATTTTTCAATACTTACAATTTTAACTCCGATAATCTCTGCTATTATTGCATTCGTCAAAAAGACACCGAATAAAACAATAAAAAGCTTTTGTTTTCTTGAAAATTGACTAAAAATCATATTCTATGATTATTAAAATGAGATGCAATTTTATCTAAAGCTAAATTTAATTGTTCGACATGTTGAAGAAATACAATTCTAAAATGATCTTTTCTCGTAAAATTAAATCCTTGGCCACCAACGACCAGAATTTTTTGTTCCTCTAGGAGTGTCATGACAAATTCATTGTCATCTTTAAACGTAAAAACATCAAGGTCAAATTTTGGAAAAAGGTAAAGTGCCCCTTTAGGTTTCACACATGAAACCCCTGGTATTGCATTTAATTTAGCATATGCAAGATTCATTTGTTTAGCTAATCTTCCATCATTAGAAACTAAATCATTAATAGATTGGTAGCCGCCGAGTGCTGTTTGTATTCCGAGTTGTGTGATAACGTTGGCACAAAGTCTTGTGCTGAATAAAAAATTCAAGCCCTCAATATAAGATTTAGCTTTATGTTTTGCACCAGTTAAAATCATCCACCCGCCTCTAAATCCTGCTGCACGATAGTTTTTTGACAATCCGCCCATGGTAACAATTAAAATATCTTCACTTAATCCTGCAGCTGAATAATGCTTAGCCGTGTCGTAAATTATTTTGTCATAAATCTCATCTGAGAACAAAATTAATTGATGCTTTTCAGCAAGTTTTACAACTTGTCTAACTGTTTCTTTTGTATAAACTGCTCCAGTTGGGTTATTTGGATTTATTAAAACAATAGCTTTTGTCTTGGAATTTATTTTATTTTCAATGTCTTGAATATTTGGATTCCAATCATTTGATTCATCACATTCGTAATGAATAGCCTTACCTCCTTGTAGGCCAACAACTGTAGTCCACAGTGGATAGTCGGGCGATGGAATTAAAACTTCATCGTCTGTATTTAGTAAAGCCGTCATAACTAGTGAAATTAACTCACTAACTCCATTACCAATATAGACATCTTCAATAAAACTATTTTTAACACCTTGATTTTGGTAATATTGCATAACAGCTTTTCTTGCCGCAAATAAACCACGTGAGTCTACATATCCTTGTGCAGACCGAATATTTACAATAATATCATGTATAATTTCATCGGGAGTTTCAAATCCAAATGCTGCAGGGTTACCAATGTTTAATGAAGTAATCTTATAACCCTGATTTTGTAATACAAGTGCTTTCTCATATACTGGACCACGAATTTCATATTTTAAATTGTCAAGGCGCTTACTTTTATAAATATCCATATGTTCCAAATGATTGAAATGTAAAATTAGTAAATTACTTTTGATTCTTTAATTCGGCAATTTGTATTTAAATGAGGTCATATTAGGCGGTATAATAGCTATATTCATTCTTTTGATGAATTTAGCTTTAAGGTATTATGTTGTTTTTCAAAAAGGAGCACGAATTTCTAACCTAGTAATAGTGAAAATGTTTTTACGTACGTTAATACTATTGTGTTTAATTTTGGTTGTATTGTCTAGTTCAGAGGACAAAAGTAGCTTAAAGTCAAAAAGTGAGAGTAACTTAATTTTATATTTAACAATTTCAGAAAATCAGAATAAACTTATTTTTACTGAATCAACCAGATTGAAATTAATTGAAATAGCAAATGCAGCTAAAATTGAAAAAATTGGATTAGTAATATTAAATACGAATAGAAATTTAGGCAACTTTATAATTCCTACAACGAATAAAAGTAGATTTATTAATTTATTGCGTAATGAATATTTTAAAAATAGATCAGATTATAATCTTCAAAAGATTGATTTAAATAAAACCAATACCAAATATTTAGACGTAAATAATTCTGATTTCTCTGAAGGCTCTATTTTTATTTCTGAAAGTAATGAACCAGTTAAGCTTATAAATTACTTTACTTATATTTTTGAGATATCGTCCTTAAAAATTTATTTACTAATTTTAACGATAGTATTAATATCGACTGATTTAATTTTTAAATTAAAGATTTTGAAAATATAATTTGTTCTCATCCCTCATTTATATTGCCATATTATTGTATCAGAGTATATACACTTTGTCTAATGATTCATATAATAAACAGGTATTAAAGCTAAACCAGTATCTAAGTGTAGTAAAATTAGAAAGAGCTGAAAAGTCTATTAAACAAATGAAAAAAAACACTATTTTCAACGATTATGAGGCGGAAAGTAGGCTAAAATTAATAAGTGTGAAATCAGGTTATCCTTCAAAATATCACAAAACAGTGAATTTCACACAATCAAGTAATACGAATGATTTAATTTTAAATTCTTTATTAATTGATAGGATATATAGTTCAGCATTAGCCCAAAAAATGTTAAAAAAAGGGATAATTGAAAATTCAAACTCTGATAGCTTGGTTTATGTTTTCGAATTATTAAAATCAAATACTTCAAAAATTTCTTTAAGACCAAACATATTTAATAAGACTACACTTACCCAACAATGGGACAAATCAGAGGCTTTGCAATTATTAGAGATAATGAAGAAAAATGAAAAATTAATATTATAAATTTTTACATGAGTAATACTATTATTGAATTTCCTAATCAAACCTCTTTTTATAAAGGAAAAGTGCGTGATGTTTACTTTTTTGGAGAACATCTTTTAATGATTACATCAGATAGAATTTCTGCATTTGATGTAGTATTGCCACGTTTAATTCCATTTAAAGGTCAAGTTTTAAATCAAATAGCTTCCTATTTCCTTAATGCTACTGCAGATATAGTTCCTAACTGGTTAATCAGTACACCGGCTCCTAATGCTGCTTTTGGAATCAAGTGCAAGGCTATACCAATTGAAATGGTTGTTAGAGGATATTTGGTGGGTCATTTATGGAGAGAATATAAATCGGGTAAAAGAATTATTTGTGGTGTAAAATTACCAGACGGATTAATTGAAAATCAAATTTTATCGTCACCAATTATTACACCTACGACAAAAGCAAGTCATGGTCATGATGAAGATATTTCAATAGATGAAATTATTAAACAGGGAATATTAAGTGAAAAATTAATTACAGAGATAAGTCAAATTTCACTCGCATTATTTCAACGAGGTCAGGAGATGGCTGATTCTAAAAATTTAATTTTAGTTGACACAAAATATGAGTTTGGTATTCGTGATAATAAAATTATTTTAATGGATGAGATACATACGCCAGATTCGTCTCGATACTTTTATAAAAATTTATACAAAGAACTTTTTACAAAAGGTTTGCCACAAAAACAGTTATCAAAGGAATTCGTTAGAGAATGGCTGCTTGCAAATAATTTTCAAGGTAAAGAAGGTCAGAAAATTCCATTGATAACGGATGAATTTGTTTACCAAATATCTGAGCGTTACATACTTTTGTATGAGGAGATAACAGGTAATAAATTTGTAAAATCCGATTTAAAGGAAGATTACATATCTAATATTTATAATCAAATATCATACCATTTTTAAAATGTCATCTCAAGTTTATCAATTAGAAAAAAATGAAAGTTATGCTGTTATTGATTGGCTTTCAGCTGGTTTAACTCAAACAAACTCGGAGGAATTAGAATATGCATTTAGAATATTATTTAAAAATGAATACTCGAATATTATTTTAAATGCGGCAAAAGTTAACATTATTGACGGTTTTGGTGTTGCAGCAATTAGGAAGGCTACCAAAATTTGCACAAATGAACTTGGCCTATTTGTCCTAATATTAAAATCCGATAAAGTTATTGATCGTCTTGATCAAGCAAAGATTGATGATTTGACTATAATGAATTCGGTCAAAGAAGGTGTAGATGCTATATACCTTAATGATTTAGCACATGATTTTGAAGATGAATCTGATGCAAATACTGATGAATATGGCCTAGATGGATCTGATTT
Organism: Spirosoma fluviale; assembly: GCA_945883625.1. Classification (GTDB taxonomy): domain Bacteria; phylum Bacteroidota; class Bacteroidia; order Cytophagales; family Spirosomataceae; genus Aquirufa; species Aquirufa fluvialis_E. The sequence goes on along the minus strand of CAMCXW010000013.1, from coordinate 4,432 downwards.
AGGTGAAGATTATTAATTTTATATCACTTTTCTAAGAAATTTTATTTTAGTTCTCCGAATTAGATTTATTCAAAAGATTATTTTGTAAAATACTTATTTGCCAAATCTATTTTGTGTTAAATTTGAATTAGACTTACATTTTATATTGCTACCCAATAAATTAACTGTTTTATTTATTATACTTTTTTTATAATATATAATTTGAATAATCTAATTTCCATATGAATAATGTTGCCGAAAATGGTCTTTACAGAAAAGAATTTGAACATGATGCTTGCGGTATTGGTTTTGTCGCTAGTTTAAAAGGTATAAAATCCCACCGTATTGTTCAAGACTCCATTAAGATGCTAATTCGTATGGATCACCGTGGAGCTTGTGGCTGTGACCCCAATTCAGGTGATGGAGCAGGTGTTCTTGTGCAATTACCTCATGAATTCTTTTTAGAAGAAACTAGTTTACTTGGATTTACTTTACCGTCTTTGGGCCATTATGGTGTAGGAATGGTATTCTTTCCGAATGATGAAACTTTAATAAAGGAATGCAAAGAGGTTATTGAACGCAAAACAAAGAAGTTAGGATTACGTGTATTGGGTTATCGAGTAGTCCCTGTAGATAATTCGGAAATCACAGGAGCAGATTCAGGTAATACAGAACCTTCTATTCAGCAATTATTTTTAGAGAGACCGGTTGATTGTACCACTGAGATTGATTTTGAACGAAAACTGTATGTTTTCAGACAATATGTAGCTAAGTTATTAAATGAAACCATTTCTGGCTTAGATAACAATTTTTACTTCGCCTCTTTGTCATGCCGTACCATTATTTACAAGGGTATGTTAACTACGATGCAAGTTCCTGGCTATTTCTTAGATCTTTTTCAAGAGAATTTCACCTCAGCTTTAGCTATTGTTCACTCTCGCTTTTCGACCAATACGTTTCCAGAGTGGAAATTGGCTCAGCCGTTTCGTTTTATTGCGCACAATGGGGAGATTAATACAGTAAAAGGTAATTCATCTTGGATGCAAGCGCAATCAGCTTTATTCTCTAGTAAATATTTTACACAAGAAGAATTAGACATGATTCTTCCGGTTTGTAGTCTTGGACAATCAGATTCAGCCATATTAGACAATGCCATTGAATTATTGTATTTAACGGGTCGTTCGTTGCCGCATGTAATGATGATGCTTATCCCTGAAGCTTGGGATGGCAATGAAAGCATGGAGAAATATAAAAAGGACTTCTACGAATACCACGCAGCCATGATGGAGCCTTGGGATGGCCCAGCTAGTATTTCATTTACAGATGGTAAAATGATAGGAGCTACCTTAGATCGTAATGGTCTTCGTCCGTCGCGTTATTGGGTAACATCGGATGATCACGTGATAATGGCTTCAGAAGCAGGTGTCTTAGATTTAGATCCAGCCACTATAGTTTCTAAGGGCCGTTTACAACCTGGAAAAATGTTTGTGGTGGACATGGAACAAGGGCGTATTATTCCTGATGAAGAATTAAAAGAAAAGATTTGTCAACAACAGCCTTATGGAGAATGGTTGTTAAATAATAAGATTAGAGTAGAGGATTTACCAGAGGCTGGAAGTGAATTCAGGGAGCCAAAGGCTATTCAATTAGTCTCTAGACAACAGATATTTGGCTTTACTACGGAAGATATTCGTATTGTTTTAGCTCAAATGGCAGAGACAGGAAAAGAAGCTCTTGGTTCTATGGGTATCGATACCCCATTAGCTGTATTGTCTGAGAAGGCTCAGCATCTATCTTCTTATTTCAAGCAGCTATTTGCACAAGTTACGAATCCGCCAATAGATCCAATTCGTGAGCGAATGGTAATGTCGCTACTTTCTGATATTGGAGGTTTATCTAATTTATTAGAAGAAAGTCCTACTCATTGTCGTCAAATCGAAATTCAACAACCCGTATTACGTAATAAAGAGGTAGAAAAAATCCGTTGGATTGATCATGAGAATTTCCAAACAAAAACCATTCACATGACTTTCCGTGCCTCAGAAGAAGCAGGTGTTTTGAAGAAAGCTTTAGATCGCATTAATCAATATGCGGAAGATGCAGTGGATGATGGTTATTCCATCATTTTATTAACGGATAGAGGAATCGATAGTTCCCATGCACCCATTCCGTCCTTACTGGCTTTAGCCTCAGTACATAACCACTTGAATCGTACGAAAAAACGCGCCAAAGTGGGTATTATTATTGAAGCAGGGGATGTGTGGGAAACCCACCACTTTGCTACTTTGATTGGATATGGCGCGAGTGCAATTAATCCATATATGGCTTTTGAAACAATTAAAGCCATGAAAGATCAGTGTTTTGTTAATCAAGATTTAAGCTATGATAAATTAGAGTATAATTATATCAAAGCAGTTAATGGTGAACTTCTAAAGATTTTTTCTAAAATGGGTATTTCCACTTTGCAGTCTTATCAAGGAGCTCAAATTTTTGAAATTTTAGGTATAGGGAAGGATGTAGTTGATACTTATTTTACGGGTTCAATTTCCCGAATTGGTGGTATTTGTTTAGATATCATAGCCAAGGAAGCGCTGATCAAGCATGCGTCAGGATATCAATTAATAAAGCAAGATTCTCCCAAATTAGAAGTGGGTGGAATCTACCAATGGAAACAAAGAGGCGAAGAACATTTATTTAATCCAGCTACTATCCATTTATTGCAGCAAGCTACAAAGCAAAATGACTATTCTGTTTATAAAAAGTATGCTCAATTAATTGATAACCAAAGTAAGAAAACTATTACGCTTCGTGGTTTGCTTAAGTTTAAATCTAGTACTGCCATTTCTATTGATGAAGTAGAACCAATAGAAAGTTTATTAGCTCGTTTTGCAACTGGAGCTATGTCATTTGGTTCTATTTCTTTTGAAGCTCATACGACATTAGCCATCGCTATGAACCGTATTGGAGGAAAATCTAATACAGGTGAAGGCGGAGAGGATCCTATTCGTTTTGAAATAATGGCAAATGGGGATTCTATGAATTCAGCTATTAAGCAAGTAGCCTCAGGTAGGTTCGGTGTTACTGCACATTATTTAACGAATGCGAAGGAACTTCAAATTAAAATGGCTCAAGGTGCTAAGCCAGGAGAAGGTGGCCAGTTGCCTGGACATAAAGTGGATGATTGGATTGGAAAAACGCGTCATAGTACGCCAGGCGTTGGTTTAATATCTCCTCCTCCACATCATGATATTTATTCTATTGAAGATTTAGCTCAGTTAATTTTTGATTTAAAAAATGCCAACAGAGCAGCCAGAATTTCTGTTAAATTGGTCTCTGAAGCTGGCGTAGGAACTATCGCTGCAGGTGTTGCTAAAGCACATGCGGATCATATTTTGATTGCTGGTTATGATGGCGGTACTGGAGCGTCTCCATTATCATCAATTCGCCACGCAGGTTTACCTTGGGAACTTGGTTTAGCTGAAACCCACCAAACCTTAGTTAAAAATAAGTTACGTGGTCGTGTGACGATTCAGGCAGATGGCCAAATAAAAACAGGTAAAGATATTGCCGTAGCTGCTTTATTAGGAGCGGAAGAATTCGGTGTGGCAACGGCAGCTCTAGTAACAGCTGGATGTATTATGATGCGTAAATGTCACTTAAATACATGTCCGGTTGGAGTTGCAACTACAAATCCAGAATTAAGAGCATTGTATACAGGCCAAGCAGACCATGTGGTCAATTTATTCCATTTCTTAGCGCAAGAATTGCGGGAGATTATGGCTGAATTAGGTTTCCGTAAGCTTGAAGAGATGGTAGGCCGTGTTGATCTATTAGAGATGATTGATCTTTCAAGTCATTGGAAATTTAAGAATTTAGATTTAAGTCCCATTTTAGCACCCTCGGTTTTATCAGAAGGAGTTGCAGTATATAAATCAGAAGAACAAGATCATGGTTTGTCAGAACAAATTGACTGGGATTTATTAAAAATAGCTCAACCAGCTTTGGATAAAGGTCAAACTGTAAGTGCAGAACTTGATATTTTCAATGTAAATCGGTCGGCAGGAACTATTTTATCTAATGAGATAACTAAAAAATATGGAGCTAAGGGTCTTCCGGCTGATACTATAAATATTAAATTTAAAGGTACTGCTGGTCAATCTTTTGGTGCATTTGCGGTTAAAGGCGTTAAATTTGAAATCGAAGGAGATGCAAATGATTATGTAGGTAAAGGATTATGCGGTGCTACTCTTGTGGTATATCCTTCTCCAGAAGCATCGTTTAAAGCCTCTGAGAACTCTATTATAGGTAATGTGTCCTTTTATGGTGCAACCTCGGGAGAAGCTTATCTAGCTGGAATGGCTGGAGAGCGTTTTTGTGTACGAAACTCAGGCGCTAAAGTTGTTGTAGAGGGAATTGGAGATCACGGTTGCGAGTATATGACAGGTGGCTTAGT
>CAMCXW010000012.1 GCA_945883625.1 Spirosoma fluviale | reverse complement strand
AAATGATGCGGCAACTGGTAAACCAGTGTTCACATTCCCTTTCCGTTCAGGTACTACGCCATTAACAGAATCATTCCAACGTTCTTTCGGACTTGGTTCTCGCTGGCAAGCACAATTCGGTATCCGTTATATCTTCAACTAAGGTACTGCTAATCCGAAGTAAAAAGGCTGCTCTTTCGAGCAGCCTTTTTTGTTTTGTTCTTCTTTGGCAAAGCTTAAAAGCTTTGCCAAAGTTTGAGGCGTTTTCACGCCGATTCCTAAAATCTATTTAGAACGCGATACTTCGCGTATGTTTATTTGGCAAACCTTCAAGGATTGCCAAAGTTTGAGGCGTTTTCACGCCGATTCCTCAAACCTATTTAGAACGCGATACTTCGCGTATGTTTCTTTGGCAAACCTTCAAGGATTGCCAAAGTTTGAGTTGTTTTCACGCCGATTCCTAAAACCTATTTAGAACGCGATACTTCGCGTCTCGACAAAAGGCATAAAAAAAACCGGTTTTACCCGGTTTCAATTAAAACTCTTTATGATGTGCCATGCGATGTAAATCCTCAGGACTTAATGACTTAAAGTATTCGTAGGTAATTTTCAAACCCTCCGCACGCGTTACTTTAGGTTCCCAACCCAATAAAGCTTTCGCCTTAGTAATGTCTGGTTTGCGTTGTTTCGGATCGTCGGTGGGCAATGGAAGTGAAATCAACTTCTGACTCGTTCCTGTTAATTTGATAATCTCCTCACCAAATTCCTTGATGGTAATTTCATCTGGATTACCAATGTTCACTGGTTGGGCATAATCGCTTAATAACAACCGGTAAATACCTTCCACTAAATCATCTACATAACAGAATGCACGCGTTTGTGAACCATCACCAAACATCGTTAAATCTTCGCCTCGCAAGGCTTGGCCAATAAATGCTGGTAATACACGGCCATCATTCAGACGCATACGTGGTCCATAGGTATTAAAAATTCGCACGATGCGCGTTTCTAGCCCGTGATAGGTATGATAAGCCATTGTCATCGCCTCTTGAAAGCGTTTGGCTTCGTCGTATACACCGCGCGGACCCACAGGGTTCACATTTCCCCAATATTCTTCCGGTTGCGGATGGACTGTTGGATCTCCGTATACTTCAGAAGTGGACGCGATTAATACGCGAGCATTTTTTACACGTGCTAATCCTAGGCAATTATGAATACCTAAAGAGCCCACTTTTAGGGTCTGAATAGGGATCTTTAAATAGTCAATCGGTGATGCTGGAGAGGCAAAGTGTAGAATGTAATCTAAATCTCCAGGAACGTGAATGAACTTAGAAACATCATGGTGGTAAAATTCAAAATGTTCTAATTTGAACAAATGTTCAATATTCTTCAAATCACCCGTAATCAAATTATCCATCGCAATGACATGATAACCCTCTTTGATAAATCGATCACATAAATGCGATCCCAAAAATCCAGCTCCTCCGGTAATTAATATTCGTTTCATAAGTTATTTAACAAATTTGCGGCCTACTGAATAATAGGTGTAGCCTAACTCTTGCATTTGGGGTAATTCATATAAATTACGTCCGTCGAAAATGACTTTATTTTTCAATAAACTATCCATGCGATCAAAATCAGGTGTTCTGAATTGTGGCCATTCTGTTATGATTAATAAGGCATCTGCTCCCTCAATGGCATCGTATGGATTCTTAGCATATTCAACGACATCACCCAGTAATTCTTTGACATTTTTCATCGCCTCCGGGTCATAAACACGTACTTTACAACCTAGGGCCAACAATGCCTCAATGTTATACAAGGCAGGTGCCTCACGAATATCATCTGTATAAGGTTTAAAAGCTAAGCCCCATATTCCAATCGTTTTTCCAGCCAAATCATTGTTAAAGTGACTTTCAATCAACGGCATCAATTTCGTTTTTTGCAATTCATTGACACGCATCACCGAATCCAAAATGTGAAATTGATAGGCATTATCTTCGGATGTTTTAGCTAAGGCTTGCACGTCTTTTGGAAAACAAGAACCGCCATAACCAATACCTGCAAATAAGAATCGCTTTCCGATACGGGAGTCTGTTCCGATGCCCCGACGAATATCATCGACATTGGCACCTACTTTTTCACATAGATTAGCAATCTCATTCATGAAGGTAATCTTGGTGGCCAAAAACGCATTAGCTGCATATTTGGTCATTTCCGCCGAGCGTTCATCCATAAAGATGATTGGATTTCCTTGACGAACCAATGGCGCATATAATTTAGTCATTACATCTTTCGCACGATCTGATTCTGTTCCAATAACCACTCTGTCAGGTTTCATGAAGTCTTCTACTGCGACTCCCTCACGCAAAAATTCTGGGTTTGATACAACATCAAAATTAACTTGGGCGTTTTTAGCAATCGCCGCATGGACTAATTCAGACGTACCCACAGGAACTGTACTTTTATCAATGATGACGGTATATTCAGTCAATAATGGACCTAAATCATTCGCTACTTGTAAAATATATTTTAAGTCGGCAGAACCATCTTCCCCTGGGGGAGTTGGCAAGGCTAAGAAAATAACTTTGGCTCCCGCAATTCCATCCACTAAGGAAGTAGTGAAATTTAGTCGGCCTTCATTGACATTCCGATGAAACATATCTTCCAAGCCTGGTTCGTAGATAGGAACAATCCCATTTTGCATTTGCTTGATCTTCGCTTCATTAATATCAACGCATGTTACATAGTTTCCTGTTTCAGCAAAACAGGTTCCTGTTACGAGGCCTACGTACCCAGTGCCAACAACCGCAATTTTCATAGAGAATTCTTTATTTTGTTCAAAAATTGACTTCAAATTTAGCCAAATATCTTTAATTAATGCTACTTATTGATTTGTCGGCTACTTTTTTAAAGGGATAATACGACCGATACTTCCCGATGGTTCAATGCAATGCAACCAATTGGCTAAGCTTGTCGAAATATCACTAATACTTGTACGTTCAGTTACCTCACTAGGCTTAACTTTCCAGCCATAAAATACGAGAGGAACGTGCGTGTCATAGGCATACAATGTACTATGTGTTGTACCTGTTTTACTGCCCATAAACCATTGAGGTTTCAACAAAATCATCACATCACCACTACGATCTGGATTATATCCGTTTCTTATTAAATCGGCATACAAGTTGTTTAAGGTCAAACCATCAATATTTTGCAGGTCGATTAACTCTTGAAATCCAGCCTGTTTCTTAAGTGACTGTTTAACTACTTGAATTAGTTTTGCCCGATCAATGTTCATTTTGATTAATGCTGCCTTGTTAAAGTATAATTGCGAGTTGTCTTCACCAATAATTAAGTCAGCCTGTCCAAATGCCTCCTGCGTTGCTTTTTTGATATCAGCCATAGCTTTCACACGTTCAAAAACACCACCAGGCATATTATGACTATTCAAATAACCTGGGATTTCAGCCACAGCATGATCTGCTGTCAGGAATACGAGTACTTGATCTTTACCATAGTTTTTGTCCAAATAAGTTAATATCTCAGCGATGTCTTGGTCTAAACGCAAATAGGTATCCTCCAATTCAACTGACTGAGGCCCAAAACTATGTCCTACATAATCTGTTGACGAAAAGCTTACGGCTAAAAAGTCGGTGGTTCCATTTTTACCTAATTTCTCCTCCGTCATCGCTTGGATCGCGAAATCTTTTGTCAATGTATTTCCATACGGACTTGTGCGAATTAATTCCAACGGATTCCCTCCTTGTAAAGTATGTGGGAACACGGGTGCAGTTTCTCCTGCCAATTTTGTCTCATAAGGAGAATCGTCTGGACCACTGAGCGTGTAGGTTTGGATAGGATAAAGTGTGTTCCAACCGGCTTTCGTGTATTTTAGTGCGCATTGTTCTGCGTTAAATGCTTGCACCCATCTAGGTAGGGATTGCATGTAAAAACTTGATGTGATCCAGCGGCCTTCTTTTGAGTCATACCAATAAGCGCCATCAGCTGAATGACCTCCTGGCAAAATTGCCCCACGGTCTTTCAAGGCAATGGCAATGGTTTTTGACTTGAAGTTTTGAGCTAATTTTAATTGATCCGTAATTGTACTTGTCCACATGTTTTTCGGCGACATGAAGCCTGTTTTGCCCGTGGTTCCTACGGTACTAACGGTACTATCATCTGTGCAATATACTTTTTTGCCCGATGCCACGTCCGTCCATTCATTACCTACAATTCCATGAACTGCTGGAACTGTCCCCGTGTAAACACTGGCATGCCCGGCAGCCGTTACGGTAGGAGCGTAGTTATAGTGATTATCTTGGCAATTCATTCCTTCGCGGATGAGGCGTTTAAGCCCATTGTTTGAATAGCGGTCTGCGTATTTGTACAAATATTCGTACCGCATTTGGTCTACGACGATTCCTACCACCAAAGCAGGTCGATTCGAATCAGTTGATTTTTTCTGTCCATAAGTGACTGATAAGCTTGCCACTATAGCCAAAATAAGTAAGTTGATTTTTTTCATTGGTAAATTGGAAATTCAGTTAATTGATTTGTTGTTGCGTTTTCAATGTCTATTTCAAATATTTGATGTTCAAGGCCGTTGGTTAATACCAAAAATCTCGCTTCGTTTTTCTTTTGATATTGACTTATTTGCTGAAATACCTGGGCTGATAATGCCACATGGGGTGCTTTGCATTCAATCAACATAAATACGTTTCCCTGCTTGTCAAATACTTGAATATCAGTTCTTCGTTGCATTAGATCTATTTCATGTCCTCGTTCTATTTGAATGATTGATGAAGGGTAGTTTAGGTAACGCGTTAGGTAATTTAAGCAATGTTGGCGAACCCACTCTTCCGGAGTTAACGCGCGATATTTTTTTGCAATCCCATCGTAAATGAAAATCTTTCCATCCTTTTGCGTTAATTTATACTCAAATTCAGGAAAGAGTAATTGCAGTTCTGCCAACGGGCGCATAGATTTTAAGCTAAACAAAGGACTAAATTAAGCTATTTGTTCGTTATTTACATTACACCTAATCAAATTATGAAGACGAAAGAAGAGATTGTTGAAAATTGGTTACCACGTTACACGGGTACACCGATTGAATCATTTGGCCAATATATATTATTGACAAATTTCAAAAATTACGTAGATATGTTTGCTGCGAAGTATCAGGTTGAGATTCTTGGAAAAGATCGGCCTATGCAAACGGCTACTGCAAATAACATTACAATAATCAATTTCGGGATGGGTTCTCCCATGGCGGCTACTGTCATGGATATCTTAGCGGCCATCAGTCCTAAAGCTGTTTTATTTTTAGGTAAGTGTGGTGGATTAAAAAAGAATTTGAGTTTGGGCGATTTGATTTTGCCTATTGCGGCCGTTCGTGGAGAGGGAACTTCAGATGAATATATGCCAAAAGAAGTGCCTGCCTTACCTTCATTTCGTTTGCAGCGTGCTGTTTCTTCGATGATAAAAAAACACGAATTAGATTATTGGACAGGCTTGATTTACACTACTAATCGCCGTGTTTGGGAGCATGACGAAGCGTTCAAAACCTATTTGTCTGAAATTCGTGCGATGGGAATTGATATGGAGACTGCGACGATTTTTACCGTAGGATTTGTTAATAAAATCCCACACGGAGCCTTGTTATTAGTTTCGGATAATCCCATGACTCCTGATGGCGTTAAGACGGAGGTTTCAGATAAAAAAGTGACCACAAGTTATGTGGAATCTCATCTGCAGATTGGCATAGATTCATTAATTGAACTAGCGAGTTCAGGGGAATCAGTTAAACACTTACGGTTTGATTAGTTGCAGTGGTCCCGAATAACTTGGTACGCTTGATTGTATCCTAATTCACCTGATTTACTTAAGTCCATACAGCCAGAAGAATCACCTAGCGCTAACTTGATGATACCTCGTATAAAATAGGCCTCAGCATATTTCGGATTCAACTTGATGGCATTGGAGCAATCTTGAATGGCATTTCGCTGATCGCCTAAGGATGATTTAGCTACGCCTCTGAAATAGTAGGCTTCTGCGAAGATTGGATTTAATGAAATCGCTCGGTTATAATCATCCATTGCTTGCTTGGCATCCCCAGATTTTGCTTTTGCGACACCCCGATTAAAGTATACTTCCGAACGTTCTGTGCTAAATGATGCTATTTTCAACTTGTCAGGTACCCCGTTACGTAATTCATCCAAAAGCACTTTGGTCATTTTTGCGTCATATATAATTTTCGTATTTTCATTATTTCCTAAATCGGCCGATTTACTATAATCGTCAATTGCGCCACGTTGGTCACCTAATTTTGCTTTTACAAATGCGCGTCCGTAATAAGCTTCCACTTTCATTGGGTCCATTTCAATAGCTTTTGAAAAATCCTCTAGCGCACCTTTCTCCCCATTTTCGCCCCGAAAATTTTCTAATTGCGTTTTACAAAATCCTGAATTGTAATAATCATCAGCATTATCGGCACTTAATTTGATGGCTTCAGCATAATCTTTTAATGCCAAATTGTATTCCGATAATTGCATTTTTGCATACGCGCGGAAAGAAAAATAACCAGAACGCTTTGGGCTTAATTCAATAGCTTTATCAAAGTCCTCAATACTTCCTTTGAAGTCAAATAATTTTGATTTGGCTTCACCTCGTGCCGCTAAACCTGGAGCGTACTCAGCATTCAATTCTAGTGATTTATTAAAGTCTGAAAGACCTCCTCGGTAATTAGCCAATTTCATTTTCGATATGCCTCGGCTGTAATAGGCAGTTGCCTCCAACGGATTTAGGCGAATCGCTTCATTGTAGTCTTGAATCGCAACTTTGTGGTTTTCTTGCTTACTGTAACTTTGTCCGCGTGCAATAAATGCTTCGAAATACGTGGGTTTTAATTCAATCGCCTTGTCAAAATCTAAGATGGCTCCTCGGAAATCTTTCAAGTTATATTTGGCAAAGCCACGGTTATAAAAGGAATCTGGATTTGGATTAGCTATATTCTTTTCAATTTCTAAGCTGAAATTGCGCAAAGCATCAGCGTAATTGCCCGTTTTGTTCTGCGTTAATCCTAATTCAAGGTAATTTATGCTTTCTTGTGCAAAGGTATTCGTAGCTGTTATGCAGAAAATACCTACTAGTAATGTTGCATAAATATGTTTCATGGTCAGTTTTATTGATTATTGGATGATTTCACTAATTCCGAAAAGCAAAATTAAGAATAAAGTTCTTAATGCCGTCTTCTTTAAATAAGGATCTATTTCAGCTGGGGTCATTTCTGGATTTAGTTCGCGAACAAGCTGGATGATTGGATAATAACCCAGTAAGACAAGTAAATTACTCGTGGTAGATGATGCTGTTTCTAAAGCGATAAAATGATAGGCCGCAAAGCAAATAATTCCCAAAATTAGCAATGCTTTTTGGTAATAAAATCCAAATATCTTACCTATTCGAACGGGAATCGAAAATTTTCCTGACCGTTTGTCATTATCTAGGTCCCTTAGATTATTCAAGTTTAAAACGGCTACCGATAAAAATCCACAACCTGACGCAGGAATGGCTATATGAATTGGAATTGATTTTGTTTGAAGAAAATAAGAACCCATGGTGCCAACTAATCCAAAAAAAATAAATACGGAGAGGTCACCTAGGCCCATGTAGCCGTATGGTCTTTTTCCCACCGTGTAGGCGATAGCTGCTGCGATGCAAGCGATTCCTAAACCCAAAAAACCCATCCACGTTTGTAGTGATTCGTTTTGTAATCCTACGAATAATAATCCAATCCCAAGTGTAAAGGAGATCCCTGCGCTTAGGCGAACGGCGATCTGCATTTCAGATTGACTGATTTTGCCTGTTTGAACAGCACGCAAAGCGACTGTACGGTCTTGGGTATCAATTCCATTGGTAAAGTCACCTAAATCATTTGCGAAATTTGATAGAATTTGCAGTCCCAAAGTTGTCAATACCGCCAAAACAGCAATCGCCCAGTGAAATGTTCCCTGAGCGAATGCTAAAAAGTTACCCAATAATATGCTGGAAATAGCCAGCGGTAAGGTACGCGGTCGAGCCGCCTCTACCCATCGATTCATATTTATTTTTTTAACGCTTCAATAAACTCTTGGCTCGTTGGCTTAACCCCCGAAGCAAAGAAATTGGCTAACTCACCTTTTTCGTTAATGATGTATTTGCAGAAGTTCCAGCTTGGCTCTTTCTCGTTCCATCCATTTTGTGATTTGTCTGTTAGCCATTGATAAAGGTCACATTTTGCGTTACCCTTAACAACCACTTTTTCCATCATTTGGAATGATACTCCGTAGTTCAATTGGCAAAAAGATGCAATTTCAGAATTAGTACCTGGTTCTTGTCCGCCAAATTCATTCGCTGGGAAACCTAAAATGACAACATCTTTGTTGGCCTTGTGGAATTTCTCCCAATCTGCGTATTGTGGTGTGTATCCACATTTAGAAGCCGTGTTTAAAACAATAATTTTCTTTCCTTTAAATTGACTGAAGTCAATCTCTTTTCCATCAATCCCTTTCATCTTAAAAGAGTAGAAGTTTTTTCCAGCAACTGTTTCGGTGTTTTCTGGTCTTGATTTTGCCATGTTTTGAGTGAATGGTAAGGCTAGCGCCGTTAATAGTGATCCGATTTTCATAAGTCCTATGATCATAATAATACTGATTAAAATGGTGAATATAATTGTTTTACGTTTCATTTACATCCGTTCGGGGACGATTACTCCTAATAACAATGCGGCTTGACGAATTGTTTTGCCAGTCATTTCCACTAAAGATAAGCGAATCTTTTGTTTTGTTTTATCTTCTTCATTAATGATGCTTAATTCGGTGTAAAATTTATTGAATTGTTTCGCTAAATCATATACGTATTGGGCGATGACTGATGGTGCCAACTGGGAAGCTGCTTCTTCAATTTTTAATTTATATTGAGCGATTAAATAGACTAATTCTTGTTCTGCCGTTGCCAATGTAATCGACTGATCTTCGGTCCATTCGTTACTGATGTTTAATTCTGCGGCTTTACGTACTATCGATTTAATTCGTGCATGCGTATATTGAATAAATGGTCCGGTATTTCCTTGGAAATCAATGGATTCGACAGGGTTAAATAACATTCGTTTTTTGGGATCTACCTTGAGTAAAAAATACTTCAAAGCTCCCATACCAAGCTGGTTAAATAGTTCATTGGATTCAGCTACTGAAAATCCATCTATTTTTCCTAGCTCCATTGTGCGCTCTTTGGCTGTTTGAATCATTTCTGCCATGAGGTCATCGGCATCTACGACGGTACCCTCCCTTGATTTCATTTTACCGCTTGGCAAATCTACCATGCCATAAGACAGGTGGAAATTACCTGTAGAGTAAGGTTTATTCAATTTTTTAAGGATATGGAAAAGGACCTCAAAATGATAATCTTGTTCGTTTCCTACCACATAGATGGATTTATCCGCACCAAAATCAGCATATTTTAATTGGGCTGTCCCCATGTCCTGTGTGATATACACAGACGTTCCATCTTTTCGCAAGACTAATTTTTCATCTAGACCTTCCGCTTCTAAATTGATCCAAACGGAACCGTCTGGTTTTTGGAAAAATACACCTTGAGCTAAACCTTCGTCTACTATTTTTTTTCCTAATAAATAGGTGTTTGATTCGCGGTAGATTTTATCAAAATCAACGCCCATTTGTGTGTATGATTTCTCAAAACCGGCCAAAACCCACGAATTCATCCGTTCCCAGAGTGCGATTACTTCGGGATCTTGCTGTTCCCAAGCGAGTAACATGGCTTGAGCTTGAAATAGGATAGGAGCTTCTGCTTTTGCTTGATCTTCAGTTTTTCCAGCTTTTTTTAGCGTTTCAATTTCTTCTTTATACGCCTTGTCAAATGCTACATAATATTTTCCAACTAGGTGGTCGCCTTTCATTCCACTTGTTTCAGGCGTTTCCCCCGAACCAAATAGTTGGTAAGCCAGCATAGATTTGCAAATGTGAATTCCACGATCGTTTACTAAATTAGATTTAATAACTTCATAGCCAGCTGCTTCCATGATTTGAGCCACGGAATAGCCTAGAAAATTATTGCGCAAATGACCGAGATGCAGTGGCTTATTGGTGTTGGGTGAAGAATATTCAATTAACACTTTTTCATTTTTGGGTGCTAATTGAAACGCATTTGAATCGGCTAAACATTCCGCTAAAATGGATACCCAGGTTCCTTCTTTTAAACTCAAATTCAAGAATCCTTGAACTACTTGAAATTGGTCAACATGTTCATTATTTGCTTGAACGAATTCGCCCAACTTTTGTGCAATCATGGGCGGTGCCATGCCTGCTTGTTTCGTATAGGGAAAAACAACGCAGGTAAATGTGCCTTCGAATTCCTTTTTGGTTTCTTGAAGACTAATGTCATTCGCTTCTATGGAAAACAGTTGGCGAAGGCCAAGGCTAATACTCGCACTGATTGAATTTTGAATTCGCAACATGTTTAAATCAAATTGTGTGTTGATTTTGAAACCCCAAAGGTAGCCAATTACGGGCAAACATTGCTACCTTTGTGCCCATTATGAAAAATCTGTACCAAGATGCTTTGGCATCTTTAAAAGCTGGAGGGGTTATTTTATATCCAAGTGATACCATTTGGGGTCTTGGATGTGATGTGCGTCAGGATGCCGCGATTGAGAAAATCTGGCAAATCAAACAACGGCCTGCAGAGAAGGGATTGATTGTTTTAATTTCAAAAATTGAACAATTAAGCGAGTATGTGGAGGAGGTGCCTGAAATTGCATGGGATTTAGTTGAGTTTGCGGAGGATCCTTTGACTGTTATTTATCCGAAAGGAAAAAATGTATCGACCCATTTATTAGGTCCTGATGGCTCAATTGCCATTCGATTAGTGAAAGATGAATTTTGTAAGGGCTTGGTTTATCGGTACCAGCGGGCGATTGTTTCGACTTCGGCTAATATTTCGGGTAGCCCATCACCGATTGATTTTACTTCTATTTCAGCCGAGATAAAAGATCAGGTTGATTATATTTTACAAGCTCCCAAGGCGAAGCAGGCAAGTACTAAGCCCTCAAAAATAGTCAAATTAGGGCTTGGGGGTGAATTTACACTGATTAGATCGTAGGTATGCAGGGATTAGCCATCATAGAGCAAGGTATATTTAAAAAAATTGGACAAGCGGCAGATCGCTTGAACATAGATGCATATGTAGTTGGGGGTTATGTGAGAGACCATTTATTAGGTCGGCCTTGTAAAGATATCGACATTGTGTGTATTGGTTCCGGCATTGAACTTGCTGAGCAAGTTGCACGGGAATTTGAGTTGCCAGATCATGCGGTATCTATATTTAAGAATTTTGGTACGGCCATGCTTAAAGTGGACGATTGGGATTTGGAATTTGTGGGTGCTCGTAAGGAGTCATATCAGCGCGATTCACGGAAACCTCTGGTGATGGAAGGGACCTTGGAGGATGATCAAAATCGTAGAGATTTTACGATTAATGCGCTAGCCGTTCAATTAAATGCTGCTTATTGGGGCAATTTATTGGACCCTTTTGGAGGTTTAGCTGACATTGAGGCTAAATGTATTCGGACCCCTTTGGCACCGGGCATTACCTTTTCGGATGATCCGTTGCGGATGATGCGTGCGATTCGGTTTGCGAGTCAATTGGGCTTTGATATTTTACCTGAGACTTTTGATGCACTTCAAAAGGAGAAAGATCGTTTGTCGATTATCTCCATGGAGCGTATTTCAGATGAATTAAACAAAATTATTTTATGTAAAAAACCTTCCTACGGTTTTCTGCTGTTGGACGCTTGTGGAATTTTACCCATTATTTTCCCCGAGTTTATGAAGTTGAAGGGGGTAGATACGGAGGATGGCAAAGGACATAAAGATAATTTCTACCACACTCTTCAGGTGTTGGATAATATTTCGGTCAATACAGATGATTTATTTTGGCGCTGGGCAGCAATTTTACATGATATTGCGAAACCGCAAACCAAAAGATTCGTACAAGGAAAAGGGTGGACATTTCATGGACATGAAGAAATAGGTGCACGCCAAGTACCTGTAATTTTCAAGCGACTTAAATTGCCTCTAAATGAGAAAATGAAGTTGGTGCAAAAACTAGTCCGCCTACATTTAAGACCGATTGCGCTCTCCAAAGAAGAAATTACTGATTCCGCATTGCGCCGCTTATTGTTTGAAGCAGGAGATGAGCTTGAGGCACTTATGACCTTGTGTAGGGCCGATATCACCTCGAAAAATGGGGATAAAGTCAAACGCTATTTGCGGAATTTTGACACGGTAGAAGAAAAGCTAAAAGAGGTAGAAGCCAGCGATTCCCTACGTAATTTTCAACCCGTCATCACAGGTGAAATCATCATGCATGTGTTTGATTTAGGTCCTGGAAAAGAGATTGGCCAAATTAAAGTGATCATTCGCGAGGCTATCTTAGAAGGACAAATTCGAAACGATTTGGCCTCTGGATGGGATCTCTTAATTCACGAAGGAGCACGATTGGGTTTAGAACCTGTAATCTCATCGGAAGAATTTTTGAAGTTATAAGTTTACTGTTTTTCAATATCAGTTTTTTAGCTTCAATGCCTGCTAGATTCAAGTAGATTTGTTTTTACCAAATCTGAAGATGTCCAAGCTACTGATTAACCTGAAAAATTTACGAGAGGAGCGCCGAATTTCACAAGAAGCCGTGGCCTTTAATTTAAAAATTACGCAAAGTACCTATGCAAAGCTTGAGTCAGGAAAAACAAAATTGAGCGTTGAACGATTGCTGGCGATTGCCACCTATTTTCAGGTTGATGTTCGGGATTTATTGTAAGCAGCCAACTTACGAGTTGGCTGCTTGAAATTCCATCAAAACCCGATTAATCTTTTCACTTACGGATTTTATTCCATTCGAAATCAGGCATGGCAATTCCTCTTCAATTGTTTTATGTGCTACGTTTGGCTGAATAATCAGTTTTGTAATTTCAAAATGCCCATTTATTGTTATGATGATAGTTTTGGTTACATTTTGATGTATCTCAGAAATCAATTGTTTTTTACGATTGATTTTTGCCTTTAGTACATGTAACGGGTCCTGGTTCATTTTATCGTGTGGCTAATCGCAGTTTGTCAACAAAGCTAACTGCGTCCAATACGACCCCGGTTGCCCAATTAAAACCGTCCATAAATCCAGTCTTAAAGTCAGACCACCAATTTCCACCCGAGATTTCATGCATCTCCAATTCGCTCAAGGCAAATCGATTGAATTTTTCAAGTTCCATTATCTTTTTTTTAAATGTGAATTAATATTAAAGCGCTAATAATACAGCGGCTCCACCTAATACGTAAATAATGGCTACTACCGTTAATACCCCACAGATAATGCCCACTATTTCCCAAAAACCACCGGCTTCTATGTGCATTTGCTCGTGCCAACTAAGTTCATAGTCTGTAAAATTGTTCAAGGAATTCCATTCATTTCTCATTGTTTTTTAGGGTTAAAATGTGAGTTTAATTTGCGTCGCGATTGCTTTATAAAAGTAGCGGTCAACTAAGTCATGTCATATTCGAAGCGTGACTAGTTCATTCGGATTTAGACTAAAAAACTGATAAAAAAAAAGCTCCCGAAGGAGCCTTTTAACTAAATAAGAATTTGGTGCGATTACATGCGAATGAAAAGTTGGTCTTTTGAATACCGAACTTTCGCAGCATTGGTCATGTAATCTGCAGCTGCATCACGCTCACCTACTGCTAACATCAATACTGAATGCAAGCCTTTCGCCGACAAATCGAGCAATTCATCCAATTTGGCAGGCATAAATCCTTCCATAGGTGTTGTATCAATTTTAAAATGGGCTGCGGCAGCGAGTGCTGTTCCCATGGCCAAATACACCTGGCGCGCCGCCCAGTTTGCCTGAGCTTCTTGTGTACGATTCAACATTCCGCTAATTGCTTTGCGGTAATCACCTAAATTAGCGACAGGTACGTTACGTGTTTCAGAAACCAATTGTATAAATGAATCAATTTTTTCTTCTGTTATTTCATTCCATGCGGCAAATACAAGTAAATGCGAAGATTCCGTAACCTGCGGTTGGCCAAATGCAATGGGTTGAATTTGTGCACGTAATTCTGGATTTTCAATCACAAAAATCTGATATGGCTGTAGGCCAAATCCTGAGGCAGACAAGCGGATTGCTTCTAACAGGTCTTCAATTTTAGCGGTTGGTACCTTGTTGCCATTCATGCGCTTTGCCGCATAACGCCAAGCTAAATCATTAATTATAGACATCTTTATTATTTTGTTTAACTATAAAAAAGCCGAGGTGTAAATTTTACACCTCGGCTCTTAAGCGGATTAATTTATTCGCTAACCAATGAAACGACTAACTTAAAGTCATCCATGATAGCCTTGTCTCCAATTGATTCAAAGAATTTCTTTGAACCGTATTGAATGTTGTAATCTGTACGGTCAATTGTAATTGAAGCCTTGGCAGCCACTTTTCCTCCTTTTACTGAGATTTCAGCTGGGAATGAAACAGATTTGGTAATGCCCTTGATTGTCAAGTTACCTGTAATTTGGTTTGCAGCGATTTTTGTGATCACAAAATTAGCTGTTGGGAATTTTTCAACCTCAAAAAAGTCTCCTGAAGAGATGTGGCCGATAAACTTTTGGTTGTACGCCGGATCTGTGATATCCAATGCTTTGATTGTTTTTAAATCAATGGTGAAATTACCTCCCACTAATTTGTTTCCGTCCACGTTCAAAGCTCCTGCAGATATTGCTACAGTTCCGTTGTGCTTACCAGTTACTTTTTCTGCATACCAAGCGATTGAGCTAGTTGCTGTGTTAACTTTTACAGGTTTTGGTGCTGCAAAAGAAGAAATGCTCATCACTAGAGCGGCTAAAATAAGGCTTACTTTTTTCATTTTATTTATTGTTTAATTGTTCGAAAATACTTGTCTAAATTCATCCAGTAGGATGTTTAATTGATTCATTTTATGCTCGCCAATCCCTTGAAAGGTCATTTCCCACTGTTTTTGAACCTGGTCGATTTCAGCTAATAAAGTTAATCCTGCGGGTAAAATTATCACATCAACTGCCCTACGGTCTTTTGGACACTCACGTCTTAAAACTAATTTTTTGTCTAAAAGTTTATCCACTAGGCGAGAGGCATTTGACATCTTGTCCATCATGCGCTCGGTAATTGCTAAAACGGTCATGGGATTATTTTGTTGCCCACGCAAAATTCGAAGTACATTGTATTGTTGTGGCGTCAATCCAAAAGGCTTCAAAAGATTATGTTGTTGCTGCATCATCCAGTTTCCCGTAAAGATCACATTAACGATCGCCTTACTTTCCTCTGAATGAAACTTAGTTTGCTTTAAATCCGCTGAAATTCCCATACTTGAAATTTGATGTTGCAAAATTAAATGTAATTACATTAAATACTAATGTTTTTAAATATTTTTTTTAAAACGTCCGATTAAATCTTATTTTTGGTCATGCAAGATTCCTTTAGCCTTCAATTACCTTTTATACTCGCATCGAATTCCCCACGTCGCAAAGAGATTTTGACCCAAGCAGGTTTTCAGTTCACTGTCTTGCCATCGGATGTGGACGAGTCATTTCCACATGAAATGATCCTACAAGATGTTCCGGTGATGTTGGCCGAACGCAAGGCGAAAGCACTTCTTGAAAGCTGTGCGAATTCGTTGGTTTTGGCAGCCGATACGGTGGTGATTTTGGAAAATGAAATTTTGAATAAGCCGGCCAACAAGCAAGAAGCGTTGCAGATGCTTAAAAAATTATCAGGAAAAACACATGAAGTGGTTACAGGAATCGCATTAGCTAGTCCAAACGAAATAGTAAAAGCGTCGGATTCTGCCTTTGTGCGTTTTCGGGAATTGGCCGACTGGGAAATTGAATGGTACGTACGGGGTGGTGCCTCATTAGATAAAGCAGGCGCCTATGGTGTTCAAGATTTTATTGGGATGGCAGGAATTGAGAAATTAGACGGTTCTTTTTATACCGTTATGGGTTTGCCTATATATCATGTTTATCAATTGCTTAAACCCTTTATTCTTGAGTCAAGGCAAATGCCACTAGGAATCTAGATGGAGAAACTTTCACCGCATCCACAAGTTCTCGATGCATTTGGATTCTTAAATTGAAAGCCTTTTCCATTTAAGCCATCCGAGAAATCTAATTCAGTACCCGCTAAATATAAAATTGATTTTTTATCTACCATGATTTTGACTCCCTTGTCTTCAAATATGGCGTCATTATCCTTTAGCTCCGATGCGAAATCCAAATTGTACATCAATCCTGAACAACCACCACCCTCAACAGCTACGCGTATGTTGAAATCAGTTGTTAATCCTTCTTTTTGACGCAATTCCTTAATGCGGTCCGCAGCCAATTCTGATATCGTGATCATATGTATTTCATTTAAAATTCGACACAAATATAGCTAAAATTTGGAATTATTTTGCCTTTATTTAGAGTGAATCTAAATAAAGTGTGGTTTCGTAAAATTTATGGTTTTAATTTTGAGTTCAATTACCAATTTTAAATCACACGTATGCTGTCTATTACCAATTTACATGCTCGAATCGGCGAAAAAGAGATTCTTCGAGGTATCAATCTAGAGGTCAAAGCGGGAGAAGTTCATGCAATCATGGGACCCAATGGTTCTGGAAAATCTACATTGGCCTCCGTATTAGCCGGTCGGGAAGATTACGAGGTAACCGAGGGTGCCGTTTCTTTTTTTGGTAAGGATTTACTTGATCTGGCACCTGAGAAACGTGCAGCGGAAGGTGTTTTTCTCGCATTTCAATACCCTGTGGAGATTCCAGGCGTTTCGACCACTAACTTTATGAAGTCGGCCGTCAATGAAATACGTAAATATAGAGGTGAGGAGCCTTTAGACGCAGTTCAATTTTTGAAAATGTTTAAAGAAAAGATGGCCTATGTGAACATTGACCAGTCTTTATTGTCACGTTCACTGAATGAAGGTTTTTCAGGTGGAGAGAAGAAACGAAATGAGATTTTTCAAATGGCTGTTTTAGCACCCAAACTAGCCATTTTAGATGAAACAGACTCAGGTTTAGATATTGATGCCTTGCGTATCGTAGCTGAAGGAGTCAATAAATTAAAAAGCCCAGACAACGCGACGATTGTCGTGACTCACTACCAGCGTTTGTTAGATTACATCGTTCCTGATTACGTTCACGTATTATACAAGGGGCGTATCGTGAAATCAGGTACCAAAGATTTAGCACTTGAATTAGAAGAAAAAGGATACGATTGGATTATTTCAGCTTTAGTAGACTAAATAATGGCAACAGATACATTAGCAACCATTTCGCTTTCTAAAGAAAAACAGTCCTCACTAGATCGTTTTTTGGCCAAAGGCTTTCCTACCAATAAATGGGAAGAATGGAAATATACCTCTTTGAAATCACTTAATGATATCGAGTGGAATTGGAATACTTCGGAACACTCAGTTAATTCAGCCGCATTAGCACTAGAAAATACCTGCGAAATTCAATCGCAAAATGGGAAAATGACCCTTATAGGTTCATTGCCTCAAGGTGTTGAATATCTGGATTTTGCTAGTTTTGCCGCTCAAAAACCTGAGTTTATGCAGGCATTCAATGAACGTAATCCAATTCTAGATCAAAATCCTTTATATGATTTGAATGATGCTTTAGCTAGTTCTCATCAAGTTATTTGGGTTAAGAAAGGGGTGAAGCTTGAAAAACCTGTATTACATACTTATTTTGCCTCAGTTAGTATCGCCTCAGCCATTCAAATCAAAGTATTGATTTACTTAGAAGAAGGTGCAGAACTTACTTGGGTGGATGATTTAGCCTCCTCTGAGGATTCTAAATCAATTTTATCTAATTATGTTCAAGAAATTTGGGTTTCAAAAAATGCCCATTTGACCTTTGTAAAAACACAGGATTTTGGTTTGTCAACTACCCATGTTGATCATACATTCATCTTTCAAGCTGATCAAAGTGTAGTGGATATGTTTACATTTTCACTTAATGGAGGATTGATTCGGAATAATTTACATTTTTATGTGGATGGCCAACAAGTCATTTCGAACTTGAATGGTTTATATGTGCCAAGCAATAATCAACTCGTGGATTCGCATACGGTAGTTGATCACCGCATGCCGAATTCAGAATCGAATGAATTGTATAAAGGTGTTTTACTTGGAAATTCAACGGGTGTGTTTAATGGAAAAATATTTGTTCGTCCTGACGCACAAAAGACAAATGCATTCCAATCCTGTAAAAATGTATTAGCTTCAGATAAAGCGAGTATGAACACCAAACCTCAATTGGAAATTTGGGCTGACGATGTTAAATGTTCACACGGAACGACAACAGGACAGCTGAGTGAAGAAGCACTGTTTTACATGCGTTCACGTGGCTTATCACTCGATGCGGCGAAAACATTGTTGATGTTGGCTTTTGTCCAACAAGTCATTGATAAAGTAGAAATTCCTGCCTTGAAAGAATCAATTTCAAGTCGGGTTGTCGCTAAAATACAACAAGCATTAAGTGTGTAATTATGGTAGATAAATTTGATATTGTTCAAGTTAGAAAGGATTTTCCAATTTTGGACCAACAGGTCAATGGGGCCCCTTTGGTGTATTTTGACAATGCGGCTACGACGCAAAAGCCACAAGTGGTGATTGATGCGCTGAATCAGTATTATACCCAAGACAATGCCAATATTCACCGGGGCTTACATACGCTGGCAGAGCGAGCCACGACTGGTTATGAGTTGACGCGTACCAAGTTGAAAGACTTTTTGAATACACCCTCAACTGATCAAATCATATTTACTGCTGGAGTTACGGCAGGGATAAATTTAGTTGCCCAGACCTTCGGTCGTGCGAATTTTTCAAAAGGGGATGTGATTTTGGTTTCCAATTTAGAACATCACTCAAATATCGTTCCATGGCAAATGATTGCCCAAGAAACGGGAGCTGAGGTTCAAGTAATCCCTGTAGATGAAGTTGGGGTATTAGACATGGAAGCTTACGGACAGCTTTTAACATCCAATCGGGTGAAATTAGTTGCGGTTAATCATGTATCTAATGCGATTGGGACAATCAATCCGATTAAGCAAATGATTGACATGGCGCATCAAGTAGGAGCAAAGGTTCTGATTGATGGTGCGCAATCAGTCGCTCATTTTGATATTGATGTGCAGGCATTGGATATGGACTTCTTTGTATTTTCGGCTCATAAACTTTTTGGTCCAACGGGCGTGGGAGTCTTGTACGGCAAACGTGAAATTTTAGAATCGATGCCGCCTTATCAGGGTGGGGGTGAGATGATTAAAGAGGTAAGTTTTTCGGGTACTACCTATAATGAATTGCCTTATAAATTTGAGGCGGGTACGCCTAATATTGCCGACGTATATGCCTTCGGTTTTGCGTTGGATTATTTGAAATCCTTACCTGCAGATGCAGTTTGGGAGCAAGAGAAATCATTATTGGATTATGCTACTGAACAATTAAGTCAAATTGACGGTTTACGTATCGTTGGCCAAGCGCCTGAAAAAATTGCTGTCGTAAGTTTTGTTATTGATGGAGTGCATCCGCAGGATGTCGGTGTGTTGCTAGACAAATTTGGTGTGGCGATTCGGACAGGACATCATTGCGCGCAACCTTTAATGGCTCGCTATGATATAGTTGGAACGTGCCGTGCGTCCTTCGCGTTTTATAACACGAAAGAAGAAATTGATTTGTTTATTAAGGCGTTAAAACGCTGTTTAATGATGTTATCTTAATGATGAGCACGATTAATCAAACTCAGGATGAATTGGTAGAAGAGTTCGGTCTTTTTGAAGACTGGGCTGATAAATATGAATATTTAATTGACCTAGGGAAAAAGTTATTGCCTATGTCGGAATCTTTTAAGACAGAAGAAAATGTCATTAAAGGATGCCAAAGCAAGGTTTGGTTACATGCGGAGAAACAAGGAGATTTACTCGTTTTTCAAGCAGATTCAGAAGCGATTATTGTGAAAGGTATGATAAGTATGTTGATACGAGTTTTATCGAATCACACACCCGAGGAGATTATGAAAGCTGATTTGTATTTCATTGATCAAATTGGTATGTCCCAGCATTTGGCGCAAACACGTTCAAATGGATTGGTTTCCATGGTTAAACAAATGAAGAATTACGCTGTTGCATTTCATGCAATCGCTTAAGCAAAAAGTAGCATGACCGAAGCAGAATTAAAAGAAGAAGTAGTAAAGGCAATTAAAACGGTATATGACCCCGAAATTCCGGTGGATGTATATGAGTTGGGTTTGATTTATGAAATCAAAATTTTTCCAGTCAATAATGTGTATGTGTTAATGACGTTAACTTCTCCGTCTTGTCCATCAGCCGAAAGTATTCCAGTTGACATCGAAAAAGCAATTAGGGAAGTGGAAGGAATTGCAGAGGTTTCTGTAGAACTAACATTTGATCCACCCTACGCGCAAGATATGATGTCAGAAGTTGCCAAGTTGGAACTTGGATTTATGTAAGTGTGTTTTAAAAACTATAAACTAGAAATATATGTATCCAGAACATTTAGTACATCCCATGCGGATGGATATCGTTGAAGGTGGATTTCAAGAATTGAAGTCGGCATCCGAAGTAGAAGATACCATGGCAAAACCAGGTACAACCTTATTATTTATCAATTCAGTTTGTGGTTGTTCAGCTTCGACTGCTCGTCCAGGCGTGAAAGCGGCAGTTTCGGCTTCGGCTAAAAAGCCAACAAACCTAGCGACTGTTTTTGCGGGTGTAGATCAAGAATCCACCCAAAAAGCACGTGAGTATACTTTGCCTTATCCTCCATCATCTCCATCTATCGCGTTATTCAAGGATGGTGAGTTGGTTCACTTTGTTGAGCGTCATCACATCGAAGGTCGTTCGGCGGCTTTAATTGCGCAACATTTAGAGGGCGTTTTTGAAGAGTATTGTTAATAAAAAAAGGAGCCCTAAAGCTCCTTTTTTTAAGTAGAAGAGCCGTTCAATGAACGGCTCTTCTTGTTTTATGGCTTCGGTGCTCCGCCTACAGCACCTGATTCAGACGGTGTGTTCTTTGCTTTTTCTGCCATTTTCTTAGTAGCACCTTCATAGTCACCAGCTTTGATGAATGACATTTTTGTTAAGTCAATCGTCTTACGAATAGCCTCTGTGATTTGCTCTGAAGTTAAGTTTTTAACTTTATTTTCTAAGTCTTCAGACCATTTCATGTTTCTATTTAGGTAAATATTCGAGTTCAACGTTCCCACTAAAGCATTGTCTTGCGAGCGCGTAACTTGCTTCGATTGTAACCATGATTTCTTCGCTTCATCGATTTCCTTCTGAGAAAATCCTTCTTTCAGCGCTTTCTCAATTTCCTCTTTAAATGCAGCTTCTAATTTGGCTACATTTTCAGGCGCATAAATTGCATAACCGATGAATGCACCTGATTGGTCTAGTGGACTCGCTACAAACTGAGAACCTACACCATAAGATAAACCATCTTTTTGGCGTATGCGGTTCATCAAACGAGAGCTCAAACCACTTCCACCACCCAGCATGTAATTACTTAATTCCATTGCTGCATAGTTAGGGTCCGAATCAGACATCTTCAATGGCTGATACGCTAAGAAAAATGCATTTGCTTTGTCTGGTGTTTCAATTGATTTAACCTGACCATTGCCATCTTTGAATTTATCTTGAATACGCGTGTACGGCTTAGGTGATTTCCAATCTGCAAATTCGGTTTTTATTAGTGCCTTTATAGCAGCTTCATCAAAATCGCCTACAACCGATAAGGTAGCATTTGAGGCACCATAGAAACCTTTATAGAAAGCAATAGCTTCTTCTAGCTTCGCATTAGAATAACGCTCTGTTTGTTCTGCCATGGTAGGCTGATATCTAACATCATTTTTCGCATAATGTCCTGATCTCCATTGTCCTAACACTTCGGATGCTTTTGCTTGCGGATCACTTTTCTGCGCTTCTATTTGCGTTAAATTTTCTTGCTTTAACTTTTCGAATTCATCAGCAGGGAAAACAGGTTGTTTTAATGCCTCAGCTACTAATTTCATGGCTGGAATTAAATTCTCACGTGTTGTCTCGATTGAAACATTCGCTTGGTAAGCCATGCCTGAAATTGAAACACGAGCCTTTAGCTTATCCAATTCATCTTGGAATTGCTGGCGTGTGTGTTTTGCTGTTCCTTTTGTCAACATATCCGAGGCTAAATCAGCGGCAGTTGAAGTTCCCAATAATGATTTTTCATCTCCAAAACGTAGCGTCATGCGTGCATATACTGAGTTTCCACGTGTTTTCTTTGGCAATAAAGCCAATGAAATACCTGCTATTTTCTCATTTTTAGTCCGAGCATCAATGTTACTTGGTGATGGATCAAAAGCTTCTCCTTCTGCAACAGCAGCTTTTCCTTTGAAGTCATTTAGTATTTCAGCAACATCTTTCGCTTCTGGAATTTCAGCACGTTCTGGTTTCTCAGTTGGGTAGAAAATACCCGAAGTACGATTCGCTGATTTAAAGTATTTTGCTGCAACGCGTTGAACATCAGCAACGGTAACTTTTTCTAATTGATTACGTGTATGGAATAATAATCTCCAATCTCCTTGAGCAATATACTCAGATAGACCTACGCCCACACGTTGTGCATTATTTAACAATAACTCAATATTCTTAATGCCTTTTGTTTTGATACGGTCAACTTCTTCTTGTGTAGGTGCTTTTTTAGCAAACTGCTCTATTGTCTCAATCATGATGTTTTTGACTGAATCGATTGATTTGCTTTTTAAAACCTCAGCACCGAAATACACTAAGCCTGGTTCTTTTAACTGAAACGTAAAACCAGATTGGCTGGACGCTTTCTTCGTGTCAATTAACGCTTTGTACAAACGACCTGATGGAGCATCTGTTAGTAGGTCAACTAAAACATCGCAAGCAATAAAGTCAGGATGTAATCCGGATGGAATATGATAAGCCATTCCCACTTGTTGGACATCTCCCACACGGCGTAAAGTCACTTCACGCTCGCCATCTTGCGTAGGTTCTGCCGTAAATGTTTGTGTTAATACACGCTCTGGACGCGGAATTACCCCAAATTTCTCATTGATTAATTTCAATGTTTTTACCGGGTCAAATTTACCCGCCACTAATAAGACCGCATTGTCTGGTTGGTAATACTTACGGTAATAGGCCTGCAAGTTCTCGATAGGCACTTTTTCTATATCAGAACGAGCACCAATCGTCGAGTTACCGTAGTTATGCCATAAGAAAGCTGTTGAAACAACACGTTCCATCAAGACACTTCCCGGATCATTTTCGCCACTTTCAAATTCGTTACGAACTACAGTCATTTCCGTTTCCAATTCACTTTTTGAAATACGTGAATTGATCATACGGTCAGCCTCCATATCCAATGCCCAATCTAGATTTTCGTCTGTTGATGCAAAAGTTTCGAAGTAATTGGTTCGATCTAACCAGGTTGTACCATTAAATTGAGCTCCATGATCAGAGATTTCTTTGGCAACTTCTTTGTGTTTTTCTTTTGTGCCCTTGAACACCATGTGTTCTAATAAGTGAGACATTCCGGTTTCACCGTAGCCTTCGTGGCGCGAACCCACTAAATACGTGATGTTTACTGTAATGGTTTGCTTGGAAGGATCTGGAAACAACAATACCTTAAGGCCGTTGGCCAATTTGTATTCTGTGATTCCTTCAGCAGAAGTCACTTTTTCAGGTATAGGTAGCGATTTCGCTTTTTGTTGCGCAAATGCGGCACTTTGAAGTAGTAGGATCGCAAGACCCGTGTAAAACAATTTTTTCATTTTGTTAATTTTGAATAAGAAGCGAATTTACCAAAGCATTTCGTATATCGAAAGCGATTTGGATGAGTGGTTAATTTCCTGTTCGGAAGGGTTTTATTTTTTGTATTGTTGGATTAACTTGAAAATAGCTTTTTGTGTTTCCAGATTTGGGAAATAATCAAAAATTAGCACGTGTTTGTCGTAATCTAGGACTAAACCTGTTTCTAGAAAGTGGAAAGCTTCCTTGAATTGGCCTGCTTTAATTAGAAAAATGGCCGATCGGTAGTATAATTCAGCCTCTTCAGGCAGTTCATCGATGGCTGAAAGCATGATATCGGCCGATTTCTCAAAATCCTCCAAATCATAGTGCAACTGTGCCCATTTTACCCACGTTGGCGCAAAAAAGGAGTCTAATTCGAGTGATTTTTGATAGGCTTCGTCTGCGGAAATTGTGTTCCCAAGGTAAGCTTCTACATCGGCTAAGCCTGTCCAATACAAAGGATTGATCTCATTCAGTTTGATTGCTTTTTTCAAGAAGTGTAGCGATTCAAACCACTTGTCCAATTCCGTCAAGCATACAGCAAGTCCATAATATCCTTCATCCCAAAGCGGGTCAATTTTGACAGATTCCTTATAAAAGGTTAGTGCCTCATCGAATTGTTTTTGACGTTCTAAGCTGGCTCCAAGGCAACAATACAATTCGGGATTCGGGTCATCGTGTTGTAAACAAAGACGGTAGGCTTCCTCAGCTTTGGCATATTCATTTAAATTCATGAATGTATTACCTAAGTTGAATAGGGAAGAGCCAAAGGTAGGTTCGATGGCTAACGAATATTCATAGGCATCGATTGCTTTTTCGTACTGTTTTAACTTGGAATAGGCAATGCCTAAATTGTACCATGCTGTGAAAGAGAATGGGTCATTGTCGATGAATTGCTTGTAGAAAGGAAGACTCTCTTCGATTTTTCCGATTTCATCTAGTGCGTTAGCGAGTTCTACTAGGGCGCTTTCATTTTCCGGATTATGTTCCAATGCTTTTTTGAACATATCGACTGCTTCACGTGGCTTAGGCCAATTGAGGTAACATAAACCAATGCGAAAGTACACCTCATCTTTTTCCTCTGTTGACTCAATCACGTTGAGGAATTGCTCTATCGCCGCTTCATGTTGTTTCAACAGACTCAATAAGGAACCTTTGACTAATTTAAGATCCGTATCTGTGGGAAACAGTAGGATGGAATTTTCGATTAACTCCATTGCTTCCTCTGTTCGTTCTAGTTCGCCCAAAATTTGTGCTTTTAGAACAATAAGTTCCAAGGTGTAGGGGAAATGTAACAGACCTAGATCACATGCTTTGAGTCCTTCTTCAAAACGCGATTGAATAAAATAGTGGTCGGCAATCTGCTCTAACGTATCCAAATCGAAGAATGAATTCTCTTCTTGCGCGAGCATTTTCTCAAACCTTTTCAGGGAAGATTGTATATCTTCTCTGTCATCGTCGTATTCTGGATTTAGCATAAAGGCCTGATAAGTGGTTGGAAGCGAAATTACTTCTAATTTATTATTTATTTATCAAGAATAAACGCGCTTTAGCTCTAAATTTGTTCAAAATTTTTTAAAAATGGCTTACACGCGCGCAGTAATTGATTTAGGGACGAATACCTTTCAGTTATTGGTAGGCTCAAGTATGGACCTACACGCACCTTTGGAGGTACTAGTTAATTTACAACGTCCGGTACAATTGGGTAAAGGAGCTATGGAGGGGGGGGTAATACAAGCAGATGCCTTGCATCGTGCTCAAGTTGTATTAGCGGGATTTGTTGAGATAGCGGCATTGCATGGTTGTGAAGTCAACGAAATAACGGCTTTGGCGACGAGTATTTTACGAAATGCTTCCAATGGGGTGGATGTAATGATGGAATGGCAACGGTCATTGGGAATTCATGTTGAATTGATTTCCGGATTGCGGGAGGCGGAGTTGATTTTTGAGGGTGTTTTTCAGTCGTTGCCACAACCCTGGGAACGGCCTACCTTATTAATGGATATTGGAGGTGGAAGTGTGGAATTTATTTTGTTTCAAGGAGCTGAGGTGCATTTCAAAACAAGTTTAGAGTTAGGAGGATTAAAGTTGAGGTCCTTGTTTAATCATACAGATTTTTTCGATTTGCGTATTAAAGAGGATTGCATTGCATATATAGATCGAAATTTGCAGCCATTATTTGAAGCTTGTGGTCATTTACCCAACGTGCTTATTGGTGCGGCTGGTGCTTTTGAAACAATGTGGGATATAGAACAAGCGTTGAATGGTGGTGGAACTGTAAAAAAGCAAGCGTATGAACTAGATATACCGTGTTTTTATCAAGTTAAAGGAGCGATTGAACGTATGGAACCTGGAGAGCGGACACATTTTCCGGGTATGCGTGAGTTTCGTGCAGGTATTTTCCCCTATGCTAATTTGTTGGTGGACCGTATATTGACCCAGTTTGATATTCAGGACATGTGGATGTCAACGAATAGTTTGAAGGAAGGGTTTTGGTATAGTCAGCGGGACGAGGCGATAAAAAAGGGGATTATATTTTGAAAAGTACAATAATATTGACCAACTTTAAGTTAATTATTTATCATTAAAATTTTCAACAAAGCTATATGTCTTCTCTATTGAATTTAATTTTGCAAGTCGAAGAATTTACAGTACTAAGTTTATTGGAAAAAGGGGGATACGTGATGTATCCTATTTTGTTCTTATTCACCGTAGCGCTGTTTTTGTTTATTGAGCGTTATTTGTATATCCGCAAGACGTCTCGGATTGACGAGAATTTTCTCCATAACATTAATGAATTATTATTGGCAGGGAATATCCAAGGAGCTGTTACGTATTGTAAGAATTCTAAATTTCCGATTGCTAATTTATTGGAGCGTGGTTTAGGTCGTTTGGGCTCTCCGATTCGGGAAATTGAAGGTGCGATTGAGAACAAGGCTAAGCTAGAAATTTACAATATGGAAAAGAACTTAGGTATTTTAAGTTCGATTGCACGTATTGCACCGATGTTTGGATTTTTGGGTACGGTAACGGGTATGATTCGTACGTTTCATAATATTTCAACGTCCAATAAAATTGAAATTTCGACCATTGCTTCTGGAATTTATGAGAAAATGGTTACTTCCGCTTCTGGTTTGATTGTAGGTATTATCGCATATGTCATGTATACGCTTTTAACTACGATGATTGATCGTTCGATTAATAAGATGGAGATTGTGGCGATGGACTTTATTGACTTGTTGCACAAGCCAGCGAATAAAAAATAATTGACTTATGAATTTTAGAAAGCGCGAAAGAGAAGCATCGGAGGTAGAAACAGGCGCCTTGGCTGATATTTTGTTTTTCCTTTTAATGTTTTTCCTGATGATATCGACCTTAGCTTCGCCAGATGCTATTCGTCTTTTGTTGCCGAAAGCGGATTCGACGAAGGTAACCCCGCCGGTGGTTGAGTCGATTCGGGTTTCGGTGGATGCTAATAATAACTTTTTTATTGACGGTAATGCACAGCCTCTTGTACTTGATCAAGTAGATGCGCAATTGAAGGAAATTTTGAAAACGAAGAAAGCGAATTCATTGATTATATCGATTGACAAATCGCGTTCTGTTCAAGATTTAACGGATGTATATGATTTGGCAGCTAAAAATAACTTATCGATGGTTATGGCTGCAGAAAAGAAAAAATAGAAACTATGAGTGGCTTTGGAATCATTGCCCTCAAATCAATAGCCGTCCACGTGTTCATCGTGGCGGCTATTCGAATTTTCGGGAAAAAGGAATTTGCCTAGCTGTTCACATTAGACTTAGCGATGATGAGATCGATTGAATTATTTCTAAGATATCAGGAAATTATCGGAAAGGTCTTCATCTTCTTAAGGGAAATACCGCCTAAACTAGTATATTTGTAGACTTTACTTAGCTGTTTGTAGAGCTAAGGATCAAATATTTTTCTTTTCTAATGGAAAAAATCTTAAAATTCGGTGGGACCAGTTGTGGGAGCGTTGAAAGTATCGAGTCTGTTTTGGCGATTATCGAAGCCAATCATCAGTTAAAATCCAAATTTGCCGTTGTTTTTTCTGCCATGAGTGGTGTGACCAATGCCTTACTTGAGGCTGGTGTTGCTGCAGCAGACAAGCAAAAGACCAATAATACCTTAATTGAACAACTTGAGGAGCGGCATTTTGAAATCATTAAGCATTTTATTCCAGTTACGGGCCAATCACAAGTTATTGCGCAGATTCGCACATTAGTTAACGAATTACGCGATGTATTGAAGGGCATTGGTCTGATAAAAGAGATTTCGCCAAAGACATCTGATTTATTAGTGAGTTTTGGAGAGCGTCTGTCAGCTGCCTTAATTGCAGCCATCTTAACACAACGCGGTCTTCCCGTCGTTTATGTGGATGCACGATCATTGATTAAAACCAATGGGCAATTTGGAAAGGCAGAAGTCAATTTTGAAAAGACACGTGGCGTAATTCAGGAGTTTTTTAATGGGTATGACACGGAAATAGCCTTAATTACAGGCTTTATTGCTTCAAATGAGCAAGGAGAAACGACTACGTTAGGAAGGGGAGGTTCAGATTATACGGCATCTATCTTAGGTGCTTCTTTGGACGTCCAAGAAATTGAAATCTGGACAGATGTAGATGGTATGATGACGGCGGATCCTCGCAAAGTGGGGGCTGCTTTTACCATTCCCTCGATATCATATGCGGAGGCGATGGAGTTGACGCATTTTGGCGCCAAGGTAATTTACCCGCCATCCTTACAACCAGCTTTTGCAAAAAATATTCCGATTCGTGTGTTGAATACATTTAATCGCCAATTTTCAGGAACCGTTATTTCAAGGGATACAACCTCAAGTCCCTATATTATAACGGGAATCAGTTCCATTGACGAATTGGCTTTAGTCAATGTTCAAGGATCTGGGATGATCGGTGTAGCAGGGGTATCTGCCAAATTATTTACTGTTTTGGCAAAAGAGAAAATCTCTGTTGTATTGATTTCTCAGGCTTCTTCAGAGCATTCTATATGTTTCGCGATTGACCCGAAAGTGGCCACCAAGGTAGATAAAATCCTGGCAAAAGAATTTGCACAGGAAATTGAGTCTGGAGATATTGAAGGTTTTGATATCCAACTTGAGCTTTCGGTTATAGCCATTGTGGGAGAGGGGATGCGCAAGCATACGGGTGTGAGCGGGCGATTGTTTTCTGTTTTAGGGAAAAATGGTATCAATATTGTGGCCACAGCGCAAGGCTCTTCTGAGCTGAATATTTCTGTTATGATTGAGAAAAAAGACTTATCTAAGGCCTTGAATGTCATACACGAGACGTTCTTTTTCTCTCAAATCAAAACCTTACACTTATACTTAGTAGGAACGGGTTTAATTGGGAAAACATTATTGAACCAACTAATTGGTCAGGAGCGCTATTTAGAAAAATTCAAAGGCTTACGCATTAAGTTAGTGGGCATCGCAAATTCCCGCAAACAATTCATAGATAAAGCAGGTATTTCCATGACGGATGCTTTAGCAATATTAGATTCATCGGGTGAATCAAATTCATTATCGAATTTTGTGGAGCAGATAAAGTCCTTGAATTTACCTAATTCTATTTTTGCGGATTGTACAGCTAGTAAGGAAATACATCCTTATTTCTTAGGATTGTTTGAGGCGAACGTGTCCGTCGTGACACCTAACAAAGTGGCGAATTCTGGTCCATACGATCAGTATGCAGCTTTGCATCAAACGGCCTTGAAAAAAGGAGTGAAGTTTATGTATGAAACGAATGTGGGAGCTGGCTTGCCTGTAATTAATACCTTACAAGGTTTGATCGCTTCTGGGGATCGTTTTGAAAAAATTGAAGGAATTCTGTCTGGGACGCTGTCCTTTTTGTTTAATCAATTTGTCCCAGGAAAATCTTTTGCTGCTGTTTTGCATGAGGCGAAAGCCAAAGGATATACAGAACCAGATCCACGTGAAGATTTGAGTGGAATGGATGTGGCGCGTAAAATTTTGATTTTGAGTAGGGAAATTGGAATGAAACTTGAGTTTTCTGATATTACGATTGAGAAAATTATACCTGCGACATGTGAAGAGGCGCCAACTGTTGATGCATTTTTTGAGGAGTTAGACAAAGCCAATGCTTATTTTGAGAACTTGGTTGATTCAGCACATGCTGAAAGCAAAGTTTTACGTTACATCGCCAAATTAGAAAATCAGAAAATCACGATCGGGCTTCGCGCGGTGGGTTCAGACCATCCTTTCTATCAAATGGATGGAGCAGATAATGTAATTGCATTTACGACGAAGCGTTACCACGACCGACCATTAGTCATTAAGGGTCCTGGTGCTGGTGCTGAAGTGACAGCATCCGGTGTTTTTGCTGATATTGTATCCATCGGTAGCTATTTGTCTTAATATGGAAACTATACGCGTTTATGCCCCGGCAACGGTAGCCAATGTAGCTTGTGGATTTGATATCTTCGGTTTTGCAGTTAATCATCCAGGAGATGAGGTCGTATTGACGAAGTCGGCAATCCCCGGGATTCGCATTAACGAAATTACAGGTGATGATGGCCGACTTCCCAAAGAGGTTTTAAAAAATACGGCTGGAATTGCAATCATGAAGTATTTGGAGTTTATTGGCCAGCCTGATCAAGGGTTTGAATTATCACTTCATAAGGACATGCCATTGGGTTCTGGCTTGGGGTCCTCGGCGGCGTCTGCTGTAGCGGGCGTTTTTGCCGCGAATGAACTAATGCGTAAGCCATTAAGCCAAAAAGAATTGCTTCCATTCGCCATGGAAGGCGAACGCGTGGCGTGTGGTTCCGCGCATGCAGATAATGTAGGTCCCAGTTTATTAGGTGGATTTGTGATTATTCGGAGCTATGATCCGCTAGACATTATTCAAATCCCAACGCCTTCCGATTTATATGCAAGTATCGTGCACCCGCAAATTGAAGTGAATACCAAAGATGCGCGGAGTATTTTGGAACGCGAAATCACGCTACATAAAACCATTACACAGATGGGGAATGTGGCTGGATTAGTGGCTGGTTTGTTGCTGCCTGATTATCAGTTGATCGGTCGGTCTTTAGTCGATGTGATCATCGAACCCGCTCGTGCCATATTAATTCCCCAGTTCAATGTAGTCAAAGCCGCAGCTTTAGAAGCAGGTGCGTTAGGTTGTTCTATTTCGGGTTCTGGGCCATCTTTGTTTGCTTTGTCCAAAGGGAAGGAAACGGCGGAGCGCGTAGCGGCAGCTATGGCGGCTGGTTTCCATCAGGTAGGAATTGGTACAGAGGAATATGTGTCAGAAATAAACCAACAAGGCCCCATGATTCGTTAGGCTTTCGGGTGGGCTTGCTTGTAGATCTCTTTTAGTTTTTCCATGGAATTGTGTGTGTATACCTGCGTCGCAGCGAGATTCGCGTGCCCCAGAAGTTCTTTGATTGCGTTTAAATCAGCACCCCGATTTAGCAAATGGGTTGCATAACTATGCCGTAGGATATGTGGCGATAGTTTTTCTGACGTACTAATTTCGCCTAATTGTTTTTTAATTGTTCGTTGAATAAACATTGGGTAGGCCTGCTCTCCTTTATCAGTGAGTATCAAATATTCACTCGAAAAGGTATTCAGTTCGTTGTATTGGCGGATGAAAAGTACGAGCATTTCCGGAATAGGAATGATCCGCTCTTTATTTCGTTTCCCAATAACGCGTAAGGTCTTAGCCGTTAAATTGATTTGATTATTTCTTAGCTCGATTAATTCAGCCAAGCGCATGCCTGTACCATAAAGCAAAAATAGAATGAGCTCGTCACGGGCCTCGGTAAAGGATGAAGCAGGTTCTCGACTTATTTCTAATAGGGGTGCTATTTCCGATTCACGAACGAAATGGGGGAGGCTTTTGCGGGTTTTGACCATGCGAACTGCCGACATAGGATTTTCGTGAATGTCGCCTCTACGTAGCATGAATTTAAACAACGTGCGTAAGGATGCTAATTTTCGATTAATGGATCGATTTTGAATATCGTCCTCTGCCAAAGATGCAAGCCAAGCACGTACGTTTGCAGCACGAACATTAGTCAAGGAAATTTCAGGGTACTCGGACGCCAAAAACGCGCAAAATTGAAGTAAATCAGTGGAATATGCGCTGGTAGTGTGTTTGCTTAGTCGGCGCTCAACGGTCAGATGGACCAAAAAAAAATTGACTACTTCCAGATTCATATCTCGAAAGTAGTCAATTTCTCGGAAATTGGTAAACTAGTTGTTTACGTTACCGTATGTGATTTGCTTGTATGAAGCACGAATCATTTCTTTACGACGAGAAATAGACGGTTTTTCAAAAGCGGATCTTCTACGTAATTCTTTAACTACACCCGTTTTTTCAAACTTTTTCTTGAAGCGCTTAAGTGCTTTATCAATTGACTCGTTCTCTTTGATTGAAATAATTAACATGTATTTTTCTCTTTTGAATTAAATTGTGTGCAAATGTACACTTATAATTTTGAAGATGCAAGTGGTCTTTCTAAATTTTCATTAGGTATTTTTACTTATTTTTACATTTCATTTTACTAGGAATTATGTCGGATTTTGCGCGTACTACGGTCACTGCGGCCTTGATTTATGCCAATGGCCCC
Source organism: Spirosoma fluviale (assembly GCA_945883625.1). GTDB lineage: Bacteria > Bacteroidota > Bacteroidia > Cytophagales > Spirosomataceae > Aquirufa > Aquirufa fluvialis_E. Next base: position 19,740 of record CAMCXW010000012.1, on the reverse strand, counting down.
ATTCATATTGGTCATTTGGCAGGTTGTTATTTGCCTGCAGACATCTATGTTCGGTACTTGCGGTTGAAGAAACAGGATGTCATTTTTGTCTCAGGGACAGATGAGCATGGGGTGCCGATTACGATCAAGGCGCAAAAAGAGGGTAAAACGCCCCAACAAGTTGTTGATTATTTTTACAAGGAAATCAAGGCTTCTTTTGAGGAATTTGGTATTTCATTTGATATTTATGGTCGGACGTCCGATCCGGCACACCATAAAATGTCTCAGGATTTTTTCTTGAAGCTTTACAATAATGGAAAGTTCATTGAGGAAGTAACAGAGCAGTATTATGATGTGGCGGCGGATCAGTTTTTGGCTGATCGATATATAACGGGAGATTGTCCGAAATGTCACCAACCTGGTGCTTATGGAGATCAATGTGAAAAATGTGGTTCAGCATTGTCGCCCACGGAATTGATTAATCCAAAATCTACGTTGAGTGGTGCTTCGCCGATTTTAAAGGAGACTAAAAACTGGTTTTTGCCTTTAGATCAATGGCAAGGCGAGTTAGAAAAATATGTTAATTCCCATCCCGAGTGGAAATCAAATGTAAGTGGACAGGTAAAATCTTGGTTACAAGATGGCTTGCGTCCACGAGCTATGACGCGCGATTTGAGCTGGGGTGTACCTATTCCTTTGCCGGATACGGAGGGAAAAGTGTTGTATGTTTGGTTTGATGCGCCTATTGGCTATGTGTCGATGACGAGCCAACTGACACCTGATTGGGAGAAGTGGTGGAAAGCCGAGGATAGTAGGATCGTTCATTTCATTGGTAAGGATAACATTGTATTTCATTGTTTGATATTTCCGGCGATGTGCATGGCGCATGGCGGGTATCAATTGGCGGATCAAGTTCCGGCGAATGAGTTTATGAACTTGGAGGGGGATAAGATTTCCACGTCACGTAATTGGGCGGTATGGTTGCACGAATATCTTCGGGAGTTTCCAGGTAAACAAGATGTCTTGCGTTACGCGTTGACGGCATCAAGTCCGGAAACTAAGGATGCTGATTTTACGTGGTCAGACTTTCAAACGAAAAATAATTCAGAGCTAGTTGCCATTTTTGGCAATTTTGTGAATCGCGCTTTTGTGCTGATCGATAAGAATTTTGACGGCATTGTGCCTGAAAAAGTATTAGGAACAGGTTTGGAAGCCGATGTTATTTCAGCTTTAGCTGAGATTCCAGCTAAATTAGATCAGGCCTTAGCGACCTATAAATTCCGGGATGCTTTAGTGTATGCGATGGAAATTGCGCGTATAGGCAATAAATACTTAGCCGATGCGGAGCCATGGAAAATCATTAAGGAAGATCGTACTAAATCCGGGACCGTTTTGAATTATGCGGTACAACTCGTGGCGCATGCATCCTTAGCGCTTGAGCCGTTTATTCCGTTTACGGCAGCTCGCCTGCGGACAGCCCTTGGGTTAGCAGATGCCGACTGGTCAGCAATCGGAAATTTTGAATTGATTCCTTCGGGTCAAAAACTAGCAAATCCAGGTTTGTTGTTCGAGAAACTAGAGGATGATGTCATTCAAGCACAAGTAGACAAATTAAAAGCAAGCAAAGCACACATGGAATTAGCGAGCAAACAAGTGGCTCCCGTGAAAGAAACGATCGATTTTGACTCATTTGCGAAGATGGATATGCGTATCGGTCAAATCACCGCAGCTGAAAAGGTTGAGAAAAGTAAAAAATTATTAAAGTTGACCGTCAACGATGGCCTCAAAGACCGCACCATTTTAAGTGGAATCGCGGAGTATTTTGAACCGGATGTGATTATTGGTATGCAAGTGACTTTCTTGGCAAATTTAGCTCCACGTAAAATTATGGGTCAAGAAAGTGAAGGAATGATTTTGATGGCAGAGGATGCTGATGGTAGTTTGGCTTTTGTAACGCCTAGTAAATCGGTATGGAATGGGGCAAATATCAGTTAATCTGTGACTTGCGTAAAATAAAAATAAGGCTAGAAGAAACTTCTGGCCTTATTTGCTTAACCTCTAAACCTATTTAACTATGAAAATTTATACGAATATAGCTGTTTTATTTAAAAAATATGAGTTTAGTGCAAAAAATAAAAAAAAGATGTCGTTAAAAACAACATCTTTTTCAAATACCTCTAAACCTATTTAACTATGAAAACTACTTAAAATCTATTTTTGAAATACAACTACTAAATCTTGATTTTGTTCAGAAATAATATTTAAATCTGAATCAATCTTCGGTTCAGCTTCTAAAACAGCCCAAATCGTATTGATTGCCTTGGCTGATTTGTTGATTTCTTTGATCCAATTCGATGTTTTTTCGCTTGTAACTACTTGATTAGCAATCGACCGAACTGTTTCGTTAAACAAAGCTTGTTCAGCTTTAGTTGCTTTTAGGTAGGCCGACTGGTTATTTTGATAATTTTCTAAAATCGAAATCGTCAAGCTAGCTGTTGAGGATGCACTTGCACCTACATAATCTTTTTTTATCAATGTCTGAATTACTTCAGATAATGTTTCTTTGTTGATAGACAACCCTGTTGTCGTAACATCTACATTAGATGTTGTTCCGTTTGCTTTTGCCGCTGTTGCGATTAGGTTTAGTCCCACTAAAACACCAATCATTAAAATTTGCTTCTTCATAAGAATGTTATATTTATTGATTAAATCAACGATACAAAATTATTGTATTTTTTTAATATAACAAAACTTGATTTAGCACAATTTTAGAATTTACAATTGTTTTTTATTCTATTTTTTGACCTTAAACAGAATATTATATATATAATTAAAACAAAAACAAAATAAAATTTGGATTAAGATTGTAAATCATTTGAAAAATTCTAAATTTAAATTTACGTAAAAATTCAAAGATTCTTTAAATAGTACAATCATTGGTTGTATTTGTTCATTGTTTGTTGGATGCCTTCCAAGCAAAAACAATCAATGATCTCATTCGATCTGATCAATATGAACGGAATAAGGTCAATTTCATCTGAATTAAAGTTGCTTAATACGAAATCTGCTTGTCGGCCTTTCGCAAAATCTGACCCAATTCCCATCCGCAAACGCCCATATTCTTGTGTTTGCAATACTTCTTCGATACTCTTTAAACCATTATGCCCTCCACTCGATCCCTTAGGCTTTAAGCGCATTGTCTCCAAAGGCAATGCGATGTCATCTGTTAAGATGAGCAAACGCTCTTTTTCAATTTTAAGTTGTTGGCACCAGTAATTCACCGCTTTCCCACTCAAGTTCATAAACGTACTTGGTTTCAGTAAGTAAATGGTATGCCCTTTTAACTTATAAAATGCTATTGCCCCTAATCGGTCTTGCTTGAAGTTGACTTCCTTTGTTTTGGCTAAATAATCGACCGCCATAAATCCGATGTTATGTCGTGTGAATAGGTATTCGGGTCCAATGTTGCCTAGGCCAACGATCAAAAAGTTCATGAGAGGAATAAATTATGTCACAAATTACGTTCAAATTTTTTAGATCACCTCGAAGCATGTACCTTCGGGATGAAAAATTATGCTTATGAATAAGATTGCATGCATTACAGGTGCTAGTTCAGGAATAGGTTTGGCTACGGCTCATGCGCTGGCCAATGAAGGTTATCGATTAATCCTTTGTGGACGAAGAATTGATTCCTTGCTTCAGTTGCAAGCTGATTTACCTGTTGAATCCTATGTGCTCACGTTTGATGTTAGCGTATTGGCTGAAGTTGAGGCCGCTTTTACATCGTTACCGGAAGCATGGAAGTCGATTGATGTTTTGTTAAATAATGCAGGAAATGCACATGGATTAGGTCCCATTCAATCGGGAGATGTGGCCGATTGGGACGCCATGATGCACATGAATGTAGATGGCCTTTTATATGTTTCGCGCGCAGTAATTCCGCAGATGATTGAACGGAAAACAGGGCATATTCTTAATATTTCATCGATTGCTGGCAAACAAGTTTATCCAAATGGGAATGTTTATTGTGCTTCGAAGGCCGCTGTCGAAGCACTTTCGCAAGGCATGCGCCAGGATTTAAATGTGCATGGGATTAAAGTATCAAACATTGCACCAGGTGCGGTGAATACCGGATTTTCTCAGGTACGATTTAAGGGTGATCAAGCCAAAGCTGACGCTGTTTATGCCGGATTTGAGCCTTTAGTGGCAAAAGATGTCGCTGATTTGATACGCTATATGGTCATGGCACCCGCACATGTAAATATTGCGGATGTGACTATTTTGCCAACTGCCCAAGCGTCGGCGACGCAAATAAATCGCGTTTAAAGATTTCTTTGACGAACGGTTTCGTAAATGATGACTCCAGCGGCAACGGATACGTTCAGTGATCCAACTTGTCCACTTTGGGGAATAACCGCCAAATCATCTGATTTACGGATGATTTCATCTGAGATTCCATCTTCTTCCGAACCTAGTACAATAGCGGTGGGGCCAGTGTAGTCAACGCCATACATGGAACTTTCACCCTTTTCAGTACACGCTACTACGCGCAATCCAGAATTTTGTAGAAAATTTACCGTTTGCAACAAGCTGTCTTCTCGGCAAACTGGAATAAAGTTTAAGGCTCCCGAAGAGGTTTTCATCGCATCCGCATTGATTTGAGCTGCACCTTTGGAAGGAATCACAATCGCATGAACACCAGCACATTCAGCTGTACGTGCAATAGCTCCAAAATTTCGAACATCCGTAATGCGGTCAAGAATCAAAACTAATGGGATTTGACCTTTTTCAAAGGTGTCTGCAATAACATTTTCCAATTTTGCATAATGAATAGCCGAAACGAAGGCAATGGCTCCTTGGTGATTTTTACGCGTAATGCGATTTAATTTTTCTACCGGTACTTTTTGTACTTGAATACCTTTTTCATGCGCCAAATCAAGGATTTCAGTATTTCCTAATTCGCGTTGTACAATCAAGCGATCAATTTCTTTTCCCGAACGTAAGGTTTCTAAAACAGATTGAATACCAAAGACAATCTCTTTATTCTCCGTTTTGGGAGTTGTAAAATGTCTAAATGGTTTTCGGAATGGGGGTCTTGATTCGTTTTCTTCTGACACGGTATTGGCTGAAATGTGACGCAAAGGTCGGCATTTTTTTTCAAACCATTTGTCTGAAGGTCAAATTTACCCGTGGAGCCTGAATTTTTAGCGCCTTGGGCAAGGCATGAAGCCAATGCTGTTGGGTATCATTTTCCATGGATAACAAACTTCCAGGAAGTAACTGAATGCGAACTTTTTGACCTGTTTTTCGATGTTTGAAATCGAAGTTCCGGGTCGCACCTAGGCTGATCGAAGCGATGCACGAATTGGGGACAATGCTCTTTTCGTCATCCGCATGCCAGCCCATGCCATCCGCACCATCGTGGTAGTAATTCAACAAACAACCGTTAAATGTGACGTTTAACTGCTTTTCTACACGGTTTTTGAGTTCGAGTAGCTCCGGCGTCCAGGGATTGACAAATTTGGCAGAGCCGGAATAGGTATAGCGACGCTGCCCATCTGCAAACCAGGCCATTTTTCTCCGCATCGGTATCGTTTTACCAAAAATATGAACCACATCAGACTCCCAAGGGATCGTTTCTTCCAACACGCGTTGAAATTGGTTTGCCTCCGAAATAGATAAAAAGCTGGGATAGTAGTATACCGCTCCGTCGTGGGGGAGGAAATTTTGGGATTCCGATGAAGCGAAAAGCGAAAGCATGTTCCAAATTACCTAATCTTAGGTAAAAACTTTACCTTTGTGCTCAAATTTAGCATGCTATGTATAAAACGACTGAAATTGCCTCCTCTGATATTCCTTCAGATAACCCTGTTCACCAGCGCTTATTGTTTCCTTATATACATGTCAGCCAATTGGTTTCAGGAAATGTGTTGGAAATTGGTTGTGGGACAGGTCGGGGTGTAGGCGTGCTGGCTGATAAAGTTTCTGCTTATACGGGTGTCGACAAAAACACGGAGTTAATGAATTCGCTTTCGGCGCAATATCCGAATTTTACGTTCATCGATATGTTCTTGCCACCTTTGCAAGATTTGCCTTCCAATCACTTTGATTACGTGATCACATTTCAGGTAATCGAGCACATTGAAAATGATGATTTCTTTCTTGCCGAAGCTGCGCGCGTTTTAAAGCCAGGAGGTAAATTATACCTGACCACAGTTAATCGCCTATTTTCATTGACACGTAATCCATGGCATACGCGGGAATATGTATCGGCTGAGTTAAGTGGTTTAATGTCCAAGCATTTCAGTCAAGTAGTTACGGAAGGGGTACATGGCAACGAAAAAGTGATGCATTACTACGAGGAGAATAAGAAATCAGTGGCTAAAATCACGCGTTTCGATGTATTCAACTTGCAATATAATTTACCACGTACGTGGCTTCAGGTTCCGTACGATATTGCGAATCGCTTGAGTCGGCTTGCGATTTCAAAATCAAGTAATCAATTAGTCAATTCCATTCAAGTGGATGATTATTACTTGAGTGACAAACCTGCCGATTCTCTAGATTTCTTTTTCACGGGTATCAAATAATGGAATTCATCGATTCTGCCATTGAGGAATATGCACGCGTCTTTTCAGGCGAGCCATCCGCTTTACTGCAGGAGTTAGACCGCGAAACCCATGCGATGATCTTACAGCCGCGTATGCTCTCCGGTCACTTACAAGGCCGGTTTTTATCGTTTTTCGCGAAGGTTTGTCGGCCTACCACCATCCTCGAAATAGGCACTTTTACTGGTTATTCGGCTTTATGTTTAGCGGAAGGATTGTTACCAGGGGGTCGGCTGATTACCATCGACATCAACGAAGAATTAGAAACGTTTACCCGCTCATTCTTTGATCGCTCGGACTACAAGGAGCAAATTGATTACCGGATTGCAGATGCCAAAGATGAGTTAATGAAGATCGGCGGGCCGTTTGATATGGTATTTATTGATGCCGACAAGCGTAATTATGCCCTTTATTATGATTTGATTATTGACAAAATGAGCCCTGGCGGGATTATTTTAGTGGATAATGTGCTGTGGAGTGGCAAGATAGTAGATGAAAATGCACGCGATAAGTCGACACAAGCGCTCAAGGATTTTAATCAAAAATGCTTGGATGATCCGCGCGTCGACAAGATGTTACTGCCTTTACGGGACGGATTGTATATGCTGCGCGTGAGTTAAGGTTTTACCTTGATTTTTTGTCCTACTTGAATGGTAGGCACCTTTCCCAAATTATTCCAACGAATCAATTCATCTACACTAACTTGGTAGATTTTCGAAATACGAAATAGCGTTTCTCCAGCTTTAACTTCGTGGAATGCTGTTTGTGTGTTTATTTTTTCAGGGACAACTTCAGGAGTTTTCTCGACAACTTGTGTTTGCTCAATGATTTTTTCAGCCTCTTTTTTGTCTGATCTAATGACGATTTCGCGGGAATCGGCGGGATCAATGTAGAATGATTTTTTAGGCTCGATGGTTTCGATTTTCCGTGCTTCTTCTACGACAACGACCGCTTGTGCTGGTGCGACTGTTTTTTCCGCAGCAGGTGCATTTTTATTTTTTTCGTCTAATTTCTGCGCAATAATTTCCAGCATCGGAATGCGGCGATTGACTTTAATTTTTTGGCCAATCTGAATGACTGATGATTGGTCGATGCCGTTCAGCTTGAGTAACTCGCCCAACTTCATCTCATATTTCGTCGCAATTGAGCTTAAATTATCACCTGTGGTGACCACGTGATTTCGTACCTCAAATTGATCACTCAAAATTTGATTGTTCTTTGATTTTGTGATTTTCGATCGGCTTGGGGCATATAATTTTGTGGAATCTACCGAAGCGGTCAGCACTAAATCCTGCGGCGGTGTCTCCGACAGGTAGGTTTTCACATTGGACGGATGATACAACGTATAGGCTTTATCGTCTGGTACAAAATCTTTCAATATCCACGCATTGTAACGCTTGAGATCATCGTAACTCACCTTTAGCTCATCTGATAAATCATATAGATTTTTTCCGCGTGTATTCGTATATGTCACTAAACTCGTCGTGTCTGTCTTAGGTAACGTGCTTAATTGTTCGGCCCAAAAGTGTTTGTAGGCTAGGAATCGGATAACGTACCAGTCGGTGGACGAGTCAACTTCTATTTCCGTTTTATCTGCCCAATTTACTGTGTATGGTAGTTTTTTGATGGTGCCTAGACCCACGCGGTAGGAGAGTAAGGTGCTCATCCAGTTGTGTAATACGCCATTATTGCGGTTGAAATAATTTACGGCCCCACGGGTCGCTTCGAGGATGTGGCGGCGCTCATCTATTTCGTGGTTAACTTTTAGGCCTACATCCTTCGCAGTTTCTAATTTAAATTGCCAATATCCCACGGCTGCTGAAGTAGAAACGGCATTTGGGTTTAAGGCACTTTCTTGGACACACAAAAATTTGAAATCATCTGGAACATTTCCCTGCGCTAAGATTGGCTCGATCACAGGAAAGTATAAACGCATTTTTTCAACCAAAGTGGCTACATATTTCTTGTTGGCCCCAAGCATGGCAAATTCTTTGTCAAAAATTGGTTTGGCCGAGGAATGAATTGCGACCCGCACATTTCCGATCGAAATGGTATCAGGAACGATGTTTGAAGCAAACATCGGGGTTGTGATGCTGCACGCTAGCCAACAGACAAAGTGCTTAAAATTCATAGGTGCAAATTTATCAATTTTAACTGATTTAACGGATGCTTTGGGGAATTATTGCTTTTTGTGGCAATCCTGCGGATTATCTTTACCTTTGGTTTTTAGCCCAAACGAAATGATTTTAATTGACGATACGGTAATTAGCGAGGATATTGCCGACGAGTATTTTGTGTGTGATTTAACAAAATGTAAGGGTGCATGCTGCGTAGAAGGGGATTTGGGCGCGCCTTTGGAGCAAGAAGAATTAGCGATCATCGATCGCATTCAAGATGAAATTCGGCCATTTTTGTCGGCAGACGGGATCGCCGAAATCGAAAAACAAGGCACCTACATTCGGGAAGACGATGGTGATTTTTCTACGCCAATCATCAAAGGTCGTGAATGTGTGTATGCCGTTTATGACCAAAAGGGTTATTTGAAATGTGGCATCGAGCAAGCTTATTTTGCTGGTAAAACTGATTTTCGCAAGCCAATTTCCTGCCATTTATATCCGATTCGAATCCAAAAATTAGCTGAATATCAAGCGATTAATTATGAGCGATGGACAATTTGTTCGGATGCATGCTCGCATGGAAAAGAGTTGGGCGTACCTGTGTATAAATTCTTAAAGGATCCGTTGATTCGTAAATTCGGTACCAAATGGTATGCGGAGTTGGAGCGTGAAATAGACGAGCGTAAATTGGATTAATGGATAAAATCAATGCCTTTGATGCGATTTATCAGGTGGTTCGCGAGATCCCATCGGGTCGCGTTACATCCTATGGCGCGATTGCGGCATATTTAGGTATGAAAGGTGGAGCTCGCATGGTGGGGTGGGCCATGAATGCGTCGCATACGCTATTCGATATTCCTGCGCATCGGGTGGTTAACCGAAATGGTGTGTTAACGGGTAAGAATTTTTTTGGAGGGAATCGGATGGAAATACTCTTGGCCGAAGAAGGAATTCGCGTTCAAGATGATCAAATCACCAACTTCAAGCAACATTTTTGGGATCCCTCGGCCGAATTAGCCTAGTCGATGCTGCGAAGGAATTTCTTCCCACCTAACCCTTTCATTTGTCTTTTTATCGCCTGGGTGCGTTTATTCACATAGCCAGATGGAGCGGCGACTGAAAACCGGATTGGGTTGGGTAAGCAGGCTGCAATTCTTGCCGCTTCGGTCGTACTTAATTCTTCGGCTGAATGGCCATAGTATTTCCGACAAGCTGCTTCAACGCCAAAAGTCATTTTCCCTGTTTCCGCTATATTTAAGTATACTTCGATGATGCGTTTTTTGCCCCAGATTAGTTCGATCATCAATGTAAAATAGGCTTCCAGACCTTTACGCAGATAACTTCTGCCTTGCCAAAGGAATACGTTTTTGGCGACTTGTTGGGATATCGTACTCGCACCCTTAATTCGCTTTCCCTTTAAATTATTGTTGACCGCTCCCCACATCGCATCAAAATCAAATCCATGGTGATCCGGAAATAATTGATCTTCCGAAGCAATCACGGCCAATGCGGCATTTCTGTCCAATTGTTCATAGGGAGTCCACTGGCTCGAAATTTTGGAAGGTTCACCGGCTTGGATGGCATCAATTTTTCGTGCCGCCATGGTCGGGGTGAAGTAGACAGGAACAAATTTGAAGAGGACAACAGCCACAATCGTAGAGATCCACAGGTACAAAAAGTAGCGTCCTATGCGTCCCAGTACCCGTTTAAATGTCCAGCCCGCTTTCGGTGAATCGCTTGATTTCATGCGACTGAACTTAGAACCACGCGTGCTGGTTCGGGGGGTATTGGATAGATCTACGCGTTTAGCCATGGACAAAGGATTGGGTGTGCGAAATTACGAAAGAAATGCGTAAGTCCGAAGGGAATAAGTCCGGAGTTGAATGTCTGACGTCCAACGTCTAGCGTCTAACGTCTAACGTCTAGCGTCTAACGTCTAGCGTCTAACGTCTAGCGTCTAACGTCTAGCGTCAAACGTCTAGCGTCTAACGTCTAGCGTCTAACGTCTAGCGTCCAACATCTAGCGTCTAACGTCTAAGACAAATAATTCAGACGCAAGTCGATCCGCGATCAATTTCCCATCACCAATCAATCGAATATGTCCATCAACCATCTCCACTAGGCCTTCTTCAACCCAACGGTTAAATTTTTTTTCCGGAAATGAACTTCCCGCCGCCGTAAATTTTTCGGTCAATCGATCGATTGAAACCCCGGCTTTGGTACGGAATTTGGTTAGCATCAGTTCGTTCAATTGATCTGCAGGACTTAGTATTTCGATTTCTGCGGGGATAATTCCTTGCGTTATTTGCTTGACATAGGTTGCGTTATTAGAAACATTCCATTGCCGACTCCCCTGATTGAAACTATGTGCCGCCGGGCCGATACCCAAGTAACTTTCCTGATTCCAATACGAGGTATTGTGCCGTGAAAAATGGCCATTTTTGGCAAAATTCGACGTTTCATACGCCTCAAACCCCTGTTTTTCAAGCAAGTCATGCGTCAATTCAAAGCACGTAGCCATGTGCGCGTCCGATACCTCAGGAAAGCTTCCTTGCTTCTTTTGATGGCCAAAAACCGTCTTTGGTTCAACGGTCAAACTATATGCCGAAATGTGGTTGACGCCCGTTTCGACAGCGAGAAGGATGTCTTGTTCCAAATCTACCAATGAATTTTCAGGCAATCCGTAAATTAAATCAATGCTAATATTCGTAAGGCCAATCGACTGGGCGTCACGAATGGCTTTTTTCCCCTGTGAAACATCATGATTCCGATTCAAAAATGTCAAATTTCGATCGTGAAACGATTGAATCCCAATGCTTAGTCGGTTTATTCCTAGTGACTGAATCGCCCGTAAATAATCCGGTGTTAAATCCTCCGGATTCGCTTCTAGCGTAATTTCGGCATCGGGTTCCACGGAAAAATGATCCCGAATGGTCCCTAAAATTTGGTTTAATTCGGAAGGATTGAGTAGGGAAGGCGTGCCGCCACCAAAATAGATGGTGGCCAACGGCTCACCCGCTAGGTAGTTTTTTTGTAAGTTTAATTCCTGTTGTATCGCCTGCACCATCGACTCTTTTCCTGCGAGGCGCGTGGAGAAATGGAAGTCACAATAATGACATGCTTGGTGGCAAAACGGAATATGAAGGTAAAGATGCACCGCGTTTAAGGTTCAAAAATCAATACACTTAGGTCCGCCGGATTCAACATCTCGCGAGCCATCTGCTGCATTTTATCCGCCGTAACCAAATCAATTTGCTCAAATATTTCTTCGAGTGTCTCAATTTTTTCGCGGTCTAGGAGGCTTTTGGCCATCATCAACATGAAATTGAGGTTGCTTTCTTCGGCCATCGCCATTTGGCCTTTCAGTTGGGATTTAATCTTTAGCAATTGCGCTGGACTCAAGATGCGATCTTGCAATTTTTCGAATTCTTTATGAATCAATTTAATCGACTTGGCTACTTGATTTGACTCGGTGCCAAAATATATTGCCCAAAATCCGGAATCTACATACGACGTGAAATTCGCCTCAATGGAATACACTAAGCCCCTTTTCTCCCGAATGGACACGTTCAATAAGGAATTCATGGACGGCCCGCCCAACAAATTAATCAACATAAAAAACGCCAATCGATCCGGATGCTTAATCGCATAGGACTGTTGGCCCAGCGCCACATGCGATTGATTCAAGCCGCGTTTCGTTATCCGTTCCAGCGGGATCATCGCAGGTGGTTGCACCCGCTTGACTTGGTTGCGCTGCGCCGGAATTTGACCTAAATGTTTCTCCGCCCATTTGAATACTTTGTCATGCGGATGCTTTCCGATGGACGAAATAACGATCCGACTGGTATCCATATTCCTAGCAATAAAGGCATTTAAATCTGATTGCTTGAAGGAATTGACCGTCTCTTGCGTTCCTAAAATATTGATCCCTAGGGAATGATTTGGAAATAATAATTCATCGAAATCGTCCTGAATGGCATCTTCGGGCGCTTCGTAATACATGGACATCTCCTCCAAAATCACGCTACGTTCCTTCTCCAATTCCTTCGCCGGAAAAATAGAATGAAAGGTGATATCCGTAACTAACTCCAAGGCCCGCTCAAAATAAGGGCTCAGTACGGACGCATGAAAACAGATTTTCTCTTTCGTGGTATAGGCATTTAACTCTCCGCCGATGATTTCTAAGCGGTTGATAATTTGCATGTTATTCTTCTTTTCTGTGCCTTTGAATGCCAAATGCTCCCAGAAATGCGCTAGCCCTTCCTCGTTTTTCTCCTCATCTCGACTGCCGATATCGAGCATAATCCCAAGATGCGAGATCTCGGTATGCATGACTTGGCGATGTACCAACGTAATACCGTTGGGCAATGTTTGGATTTGAATTGAATTCATAAAGAGCTTTAAACCGCAAAAGATTTCAAAATTAATTAAAATTATGGCCAATCGCTCATTTTTCTTGCATGATGCAATATGTCAACGAACTTATTATCCTAACACCAGGTCGTGTTGATAACAGCTTTGGGGTAAAAATCCCGGTTTAGTAGGCCTTTGTTTAGTACGTAAACTGAATTTTAAGCGCGCGAAGCGAGTAGATAAAGAACTGCCATACGCACGGCCACTCCATTTTCTACCTGATCTAGGATGATTGAGTGTGGAGAATCTGCCGCATCTGAACTTAACTCTACCCCGCGATTGATCGGGCCTGGGTGCATTAAGACAATTTCTTTGGGGAGTTCTTCCAACATTTGGCGAGTGATTCCAAAGAATTGGGAATATTCACGAAGACTTGGAAAGTATTTGATTTGTTGGCGCTCCAACTGTATCCGCAGTACATTCGCAGCATCGCACCATTGTAACGTACTATTCACATCATGAGACACTTCAACTCCTAGGGATTGAATATGCTTGGGAATCAGCGTGCTCGGACCGCACAGGCGGACATTCGCACCTTGTTTCTTCAGTGCGTAGATATTCGAAAGGGCTACTCTGGAGTGCAAGATGTCACCGATAATCGCTATGTTTTTGCCGTTTAGGTCACCTAATTTTTCGCGAAGTGAATAGGTGTCCAATAAGGCTTGCGTGGGATGTTCGTGGGTTCCGTCGCCCGCATTGATAATATTGGCTTTGATATGTTTGGCCAAATAATGCGGAGCACCTGGACTTGCATGGCGCATAACGATCATGTCGACCTTCATGGCTAGAATGTTGTTGACCGTATCAAGTAACGTTTCTCCTTTTTTAACAGAGCTTCCAGAGGCTGAGAAATTAATGGTATCTGCTGAGAGACGTTTTTCGGCTAATTCGAAGGAGAGTCTGGTACGGGTTGAGTTTTCAAAAAATACATTGGCAATGGTGACGTCACGTAGGGAAGGAACTTTTTTAATCGGTCGGTTGAGAACCTCTTTAAATTCTTTGGCCGTTTTAACGATTAAGTGGATAGACGCTTCGTCTAAATCTTTGATCCCTAACAAGTGTGGCGATTTCAACATATTTTTATTGGGTGATTAACCAAATTTTATCTGCTTCATGGCCTTGTTCTTGCCATTCCACAAGTACTTTTTCCGTAGGCAGTGTGTTCACCGCTTTCCCTACATAGTCTGCATTAATGGGCAGGTCTCGGTTGTAAATACGGTCAATTAGTACGCAAAGTTCAACTTTTGCGGGTCTACCGAATGAATTCATCGCATCGAGTGCCGCACGAACCATACGGCCAGTCGCCAGTACGTCATCCACTAAAATGACGCGTTTATTTTCAATCAAGAAGGAAATGTCCGTTGAATTAGGGGCGATGGTATCGCGTCTACGGTAGTCGTCGCGGTAGAAGGTTGCGTCTAGTCTACCCACGTTATGCGGTATATTTAATTGCTTTCCAAGTTCAGCAGCGATGCGTTCTGCGAAATAGATTCCGCGTGGTTGTAGACCTAAAATAACGGTTTCAACATCTTTGATTTGATTCTCAATGAGCTCTTGGCATAACCTGGATATGGTTATCTCCAATAATGGGCTTGATAAAATCAGCTTGCGAGTCATTGGCACAAAGGTATGAAAATTAATTAAATATCACTTCGTTTGGGTCAAATAGGGGTAAGATTTGGTCTTTTTCTGCAACGATGGGGTGATCGATTCCCCATGAAATTTGTAAGCTTGGGTCATTCCAGCGCAAGCCGGATTCCGCTTCTTTATTCCAAAATGCGGTACACTTATAGACAAAAATCGTTTCTTCTAAGGCTACGAATCCGTGTGCAAAGCCAACGGGGACATAGAGCATATTACCTTGATCTGCGTCTAGAATGAAGGAAGCGTGCTGTCCGTAGGTGGGTGAGCTTTTGCGTAGGTCCACAATAACATCTTTGACTTTTCCGGTCATGCAGCGCACTAATTTTCCTTGCGCATGGGGATCTTTTTGAAAATGTAGTCCACGCAAAACACCCGGCGTTGAAAATGAGAAATTATCCTGAACAAAATTTTCTGGAATGCCGTTTGCGGCAAAACGCTTTTGATTATATGACTCGTAAAAAAAGCCGCGATCATCGTGAAATTTGGTCGGAATACATTCAATGACGCCTGCGAATGGGTGGTTGATAAATTGCATAGAATTAAAATTCCTTAAGTTTGATAATGGCAAGGAAAGCCCTTAATTTGTGCCAAAATTATTGATATTTACGCAGTAAACCAATTTCTATTTCCCAATTCCGTATGAATTCACAAGAATTAGTCAATCAGATAGAACGCAAGCGATCTTTTTTGTGTGTGGGTTTAGATACGGATCCACGGTTAATTCCTTCCAAATTTAAGCAAGAGTCAGATCCTGTGTTTGCCTTCAATCAGGCGGTCATTGATGCAACGGCTGATTATGCGGTGGCCTATAAGCCCAACATCGCTTTTTATGAGGCCTTGGGACCGAAGGGTTGGGAAAGTTTACAGAAAACAATGGAATATATGCCGAAAGATGTCTTTACGATTGCAGATGCAAAGCGTGGGGACATTGGTAATACGGCTTACATGTATGCGCAAACGTTTTTCGATCCTGCATTGAGTGGCTTGAATTTTGATTCGATTACCGTTGCTCCCTACATGGGACATGATTCGGTGGAGCCTTTTCTTCGTTTCGAGGAAAAATGGGTTATTTTATTAGCCTTAACGTCGAATCCGGGTAGTCATGATTTCCAAATGACGAAGTCAGAGGATTACATTCCCATGTATGAGCGCGTGATGCGCTTGGCACAGACGTGGGCTTCTCCGGAGGAATTAATGTTTGTGATAGGGGCAACGCGCTCAGATTTCTTACTAAAAGTTCGTGAAATAGCACCTGATAATTTCTTTTTAGTTCCAGGTGTGGGTGCACAGGGGGGGAGTTTGGAAGATGTGGCTAAATATGCCATGAATTCGCGTGTGGGCTTATTAGTCAATTCTTCCCGCGGCATTATTTATGCGGGTGACAATCCAGCCGTAGATGCGAAGCGGGAAGCCCAGAAACTACAGGAAGAAATGGCGATGCATTTAGACGCATATTATATCAAATAAAATGGAATTAGGAATCGGTACCCCGGCATTATTGTTTTCAACGGTTTCGTTATTGATGATTGCATTTACGAATCGTTTTATGTCGATGGCCTCGTTGATTCGTGGTTTGCATGAAAAGTTCCAACAAAACCCAGATGAGTCTATTTTAAAGCAAATTCAAAATTTACGTCTTCGCATGAAATTGATTCAGAATATGCAGATCATTGCCATTATTAGTTTAATTCTGAGCGTGGTTTGTATGTTTTTTATCTTTTTTGAAATGCAATTGGTTTCTCATTGGTTCTTTGGGACAGCTTTAGTGGGCATGTGTACCGCGCTCATGCTCAGTGCATGGGAAATTACGATATCTACGAAGGCGCTGGAAGTGGAGCTTTCCGACATGGAAGATATCTTGGCCAAAAAACATTAATTATTCGAATAGTATAAATTTTCCCGGTATTATTTCAAAAATTGAAATATAGTAGTATTTTTGTGTACAATTTTGATTTGAATCAGCGCTTAAAGCGCTAAATCATATAGATACTACTTAGGCGGATTGAATAAAGGCTCGGAATTTTTCTGAGTCTTTATTGTTTCCGCCTAGTTCGTTTTAGGCTTTCAAGATGAGGCAAGAAAGGGGAGGAAGGTTGATGGCGATGGAGAATGCTTTTCCGTGCCAACCGTACTCTTCGGTCATCACGGCGCCTTTCGTAGGGTAGTCGGACCCACCAAATAGGCCTTTATCTGAATTAAACACCACTTTCCAAACCCCAGGTAGGGGAACACCGATGCGGTAATCTTCGCGTGGAGCGGGAGTGAGGTTGAGAATGACGATTAATTGTTGTTTGGCAGTTTCGCCTTTACGGACAAAACTGATGACGGAATTGCCTTGGTCGTTGGACTCCAGCCACTCAAAAGTTTCGTGTGAGAATTGCTTCACGTGTAACGCAGGCTCATCGCGGTATAATGCATTGAGCGCCTTCATGGTCTCTTGAATGCCCTTATGCGGTGCATATTCCGTTAAATGCCAGTCTAAACTCACGCTGTGATTCCACTCTTCGCGCTGGCCAAATTCCCCTCCTTGAAAGATCAATTTAGTTCCCGGATGGGTGAATTGTTCGGAGAACAAGAGACGCAGGTTGGCAAATTGCTGCCATTCATCTCCAGGCATTTTATTCAATAGTGATTGCTTGCCGTACACGACCTCGTCGTGGGAGAGGGGCAGGCAGAAATTTTCGGTAAAGGCGTAGATCAACGAGAACGTCAGGTCATTCAGGTGATGTTGGCGGTGAATCGGATCTTTTTGGAAGAAGCGTAGGGTGTCGTTCATCCAGCCCATCATCCATTTTTGGCCAAAACCTAGTCCGCCCATGAAGACTGGTTTGGTGACACCGTTAAAGGAGGTAGATTCTTCGGCAATGATTTGAATATCGGGGAATTCACCGTACATGTGTACGTTGAGGTCTTGCAAGAACGAGATGGTATCGAGGTTTTGGTTTCCGCCAAATTCATTGGGTTCCCATTCGCCGTCGTTGCGTGAATAGTCGAGGTAAAGCATGGAGGCTACGGCATCTACGCGTAGGCCATCGATGTGGTAGCGGTCGAGCCAAAAAGCTGCGTTTGATAGTAGGAAGCTGCGTACTTCGGTCCGGCCGTAATCGAAGATATAAGATTTCCAGTCGGGGTGGTAGCCTTTTTTGGGATCGGGATGTTCGTAGATGGGAGTGCCATCGAAATCTTTAAGGCCGTGTGCGTCACCGGGAAAGTGGGAGGGAACCCAGTCTAAGATGACTCCGATTCCGGCTTGGTGGAATGCGTCAACGAGTTGCATGAACCCTTGTGGATCTCCAAAACGTGAGGTTGGCGCAAAATATCCGGTAATTTGGTATCCCCATGACGGATCGTAGGGGTATTCCATCACGGGCATAAATTCCACATGCGTGAAATTCATTTCTTTGACATAGTTGACCAGTTTAGTGGCGAAGTCGGCATAGCTCAAAAACTCATTATCTAGCGTTTTTTGCCATGATCCGAGGTGCACCTCGTAGATGGACATGGGGGCGTTCAGCGCGTTTTTTGTGTTACGTGTTTGCATCCAAGGGGAGTCTTTCCATTCCTTGAAGGTGGACCAAACGATGGAGGCGGTTTTGGGTGGTGTTTCGCAGTAGAGACCCATGGGATCTAATTTCTCGAGGTATTCACCGGAGCGTGCTTGGATGCCGTATTTATAGGTTTCTCCGTTGCGTATGCCGGGAATAAAGCCTTCCCAAATACCGGAGGCATCCCAGCGTTTCATGAGTGGGTGAGAAAATTTATCCCAAAAATTAAAATTGCCTATCACCTGAACGGATTCGGCATTGGGTGCCCAAACGGCGAAGAATGTACCTATTTCTCCTTCGTGTTCGATTTCGAAGGCACCTAGTTTTTCGTAAAGCCGTGTGTGCTTGCCATGTAAGTAAAGGTCAACATCAAAATTGGTCAAGCGGGAATAGGGTTTTACGTTGGCCATAAGGGGTTCAGTTTCAATGATTAGGCTAAAATAGCGAAAATTAATCAGAAAAAAATAAGCTATTTATGAACGAGGTGTTTGGATTTAAAAGGGAAAATTCTACCTTTGTGCCACCAAAATAAATAATGGTCCGTTCGTCTAGGGGTTAGGACACGTCCCTTTCACGGATGAAACACGGGTTCGATTCCCGTACGGACTACCAGAAACCACTCAGGGCGAGTGGTTTCTTTTATTTTATGGGGGTGGTAGCAGGAGTGGTAGCAAGAGTGGGGCATTCTAATGAAGTGTTGTTTTGTTTAAATTAAAACAACTCTGTTGAAAAGAATTACAAGGAAAAGACCAATTAATTTGAATAACGTACATCCTCGCGTATCATTTACAACATGCCTAATTATCTATTTTACCATAGATGCCCAATTTCTAGGATTATTGATTTAACAATATTTTGCACTAAGATGGCTAAAAGGATCTAATGGCGCGAAAATAATACCCTGGATTGGCTTTATTTATAGCAAACGAAGGATATAACAAACCCTGTCCAAACTGGCCACCACTGTCATTCTCTGTTGAACTCCAATAGATTGCCGAACCGCCTAGTAAACCAATATTATTCCTATCTAAGAACATAAGATTCAGTTCATATCTCGAAGGCATTCTCCAATCGGTGAAATTTTTACCGTTGGCATCATGATTTGAAGGATTAGAAATCTTGTCTTGATTACCAGCATACCAAGAACCTGAACCTTGATCTTGTCCTGCAGCTACTAAACCATGTTTGCCGTCAGGAGTTATAAAAAATACATAGCCACCTAAACTTGCATTAAGTCCTGTTGTGTACGTGCCACTCCCACCTCCACCACCCGTTGAAGGTGTAATCCATGTAAGTGTTCCACTACCTGTGGTGCTCAATACTTGATTAGCAGTTCCATGCGCGCTTGGGTAAGTTACGCTACCTGCTGTGATGGTTCCACTGGTTTTCACGTTTGTAACTGAAGTGTTTCCAAGTTGGATAGTATTACTTGCA